>CANRJI010000026.1 GCA_947630885.1 uncultured Bacilli bacterium | reverse complement strand
ATACTTTTTGTGGTACCATTTTGGTACCACTTTTTATTTTTTATTTTAAAAGCACTTTCCTTATAAATAAAAAAGAAAGTACAAACTTAAAATACTTTCTTTTAATTAAATTAGCGATAAGCTTTGTTTGTTTTATTTAGCATTAGGACTTTCCTTTTTTATTCTTTGACGGGCTCTTTGTTTATTTATTCCTCTTTGATAATCAATATAATCTTCTAACTCAAAATATTCTTCAGAAACTTTTTTGTTTTCTTCGAGAAAAAGTTTAACTGCTGTTTCTAAATTTTCCTCGCAAGTATAGTCACGGACATCTTGAATTTCGACTAAACCTTTTAAAGTGCAAGTAAAATCTACTTTACAGTCATATTTCTGAACACCTGGAGCCCACTTTTTGCAGTCATGACAAAAAATAACATCACTACAATACTTTGGATTTTCTAAGAAGCCGACATCAATTAAATTGACATTAGGGTCTTTATAAAACCTTGAACTTTCATCGATACATCGATAACTCTCTTTCCCCATCGCATACAAATAAAACTTCTTTCCTATTAAGTAGCCTGCATTTACATTACAGCCTAATAATCCATCATAGATAGCATACCTATCAAAAGAAGATACATAAAACACCTCACGGGCAACGACATAATTCATTTTCTAATCCTCCATTTCTTTCATTTTTACTTAATACCATTTTAATATTTGGTATTTTTTCTTATCGCGTTTGATCACCTACTTTACTACATATTTAGTTGGTATAAATATCAAGACATTAAATGAGAACGATTTATTTTAATTTTATTAATTAAAAAACTGCAAGTCAGTTATTCGTATTTAATCTGACTAGCAGTTATATCAAATCCTCCAGTAAAGGTGTTTCCTTGCTCATAATTTTGATTTTGATTATTTTCTTCGAGCCATATAAGGACAGTAAATTCTTTAGTAGTATTGCTCTCCAAGTAAATATCCGATGCTATTAAAACAGAGCCACTCTTAGGAAGAGAGCCTATTCCGATTTTACGATTAGATGAATCGTAGATAGCATATCTTAAAGCATTGTTATCAAATTGATTTTCCGTAATATTAATATATATTTGTAATGTTTGGTCTAACGTACCATTACTTGCCACTGCGAAATGTTTGCGATAGACACCATATGTGCTATTTAAGTTTGGCTCAGTGATGGGATATAATCCATAGGTATTGACAGAACTACCATCAACATAATTGATTTTTAATGTTCCGGTTCTGATATCGGTACTGTCGTCATCTTCTTTAGCCATTAAATTGAAGTAAGTGAAAGTCATTCCGACAACCATAGTTATCATCGTAAGTATAAGTACCATAAAATAAAAGATATCATTCTTACTTTTACTTGTCATCCTATCACCTATTATAATAATAACAAAAATATAAAAAAAAAGCAATGCTTGCTTTTTTATTTTATGAGATTTTAATTTTATCCTGCTGATTCTGCAGTACCAGTAATATTTTGAGAGTTTGGTACGTCGATTACAACAGTTCCTTTGAATTGAGCTCCTTGTTCTTTATTGTTAGCATCTGCTTCTTCGTTAAGCCAAATGAAGAGACGGAATTTCTTAACAGTACCATTTCCGGCAATTTCAACATTTGCTTCTGGGAAAATATTAAACTCATTATATGTAATACTTCCTTCTTCAACAAGAGTTTCACCATTACTTGCTGCTTGGCCACTTGTCTTATCATCTGATATATCAAATAGAGCATATTTTAAATTTTCAAATTTGATAGGTTCATGGCCACCATTTTCTTCAGCAGTTATTTGAGTTGGAACAACTTTACCAGTTAATTTAACAGAATTTGTACCGTTATTTGTTAAAGTAAAGTCGTAGGCTCCACATACAGTGTAACCTTTATCATCAATGCATTTTTTGTATGGTTCATCGTGTTGTCCTTGACCTGGACCATCTTGAACTTGATGAGTTTCACCTGCAAGAGCTCTTCGAAGTGTTTCAACAGCTATTTTTTTAGTTGATGGAATGATTCCTTCAACATTAAGTTGATCTCCATCGTCATATACAATTTTTACAGAGGCTGCTTGAACAGTAATGGCATCTTTATCACTTCCAGTACTTATTGAGAAATAAGCTAATGATGCTCCAATGATAGCTACGATTAAAGTTAAAACACCAACTACTCCAAAAAATATTCCTCTTCTATCTTCTTTATCCATAGAACTACGTCCTCCTTTATCTTTACTAAATTAATAATATCAAAAAACGAAGGAAATTGCAAGATATTATTGAAAAAACATATTCTAGTTGCTAATTTGGCGATTTTTTCTTTTAATAACAATTAAAAAGTAGGTGTAATCTACCTACTTGGCAATGTTATTTTCCTTCAAGAAATCTTCGAAAGTCTTCTTTGCTCATAAAACCAATTTGACGTGATACTTCTTTACCATCTTTAAAATGAATGGTAGTGGGTATCGACATAACGCCATATTCCCTGGCAAGGTCTTCATGTTCATCAACATTTAGCTTAACAAAATTAATACTACTATCGTTAGATGCTTCTTCAAAGACAGGAGCAAACATTTTACAAGGCCCACACCAATCAGCATAGAAATCCACGACTGCTTCTTTGGCTATTAAATCTTTAAAATCTTTTTCGTAATGAATTATTGACATATTATTCCTCCCTATTCGATTATACTTCGATCATTTATATGTACTTTATTTTGTTCAACTAATTTACGTGCGGACTCTTTAGTTATTACTTCTTTATCAATTAATAAGCGAAGAACTTCTTCATTTATTTCTTCATTGGTCTTGGCATCTCTTCCATCGACAATATCATAAACACTACTATAAATATCGATCATTTCTTCAGATACGCCTGATAAAATTGGGGTATTATTTAGCATGAAATCCGCTAGTTTAGATTCACGAACATAAGGCAATTTGAAAATTGGTAAAGTTAGGATGACTAAAACAAGAAAAACATAAGCATACATTTCGATTGCTCCAACAACAATACCTAAGATTTTTGATGGAATACTTAATATAACTGTAGCTTTTAAAATTTTTTCAATTAGCCCTGTAACAATTAAAACGACTTTCAAAATAAACAATAAAGCAAGAAAGACAACTAGAAAAGCAAGTAATTCATATAGTAAGATATTAATTGACTCAATTCCTTTAATGAATCCTCCAAAGTTAAAGAAAGGAAGATTTTCATACATAATAACAGATAAACCGTTCTTCAAGTAAAAAGCTAAGATGACAATAATAAACATGCCAAGAAAATCGACTGTTTTCTTGATGACGCCGGCTTTAAATCCCGCGACTGCACCAAGTAAAATGGCTATAATAATAATTATATCAGCAATATTCATATTACACGCTCCTCTTTAAGCACTAATTCCATTAGTGGAAGAATTAGAATCATTATTAGTGTTATCCTCATCGTCGCCTTTTACAACTGTAAAAACAATTTCATCTAAATCATCGAAGTCTTCACGATAATATAAGCTAAACTCTTGCCAATCAGTGTCTACCTCGAAAGCAACATAGCCAGTGCTTTTTTGATGAGGAAAAATTCTTTCGCTTATGGTGCTATTACCATCGATATTGTTTCGAATGGTAGCAATTGGTACATAACGATCATCGGCATAACCACTGAAGTTACCATCATAAATATATAAGGTATCATCGGAAATATTTTGAGCAGTTAAGAAAAAGACTAAATATTCTTTGTTTTCAGCAGGTGTATCGGTAAAAGATGGTCCTTCGATATAATCATATCTTAGAGCATCATTTAAAGTTAAACGAATATCTTCTATTTCTAAAGTATCACCAATTGTTCCAGATCTAGTATTCGTATACCAATCATTAATATCGACGCCGTTATCTTTAATAATATTGTAAGCAGTAATACCAGCGACTAAGAAAATAATAAATGGAATAATAATGACACATCCGACAATGATTAGAACAATTGCCCAAGTTGGAAAGCCTTTCTTTTTATTATTTTGATTTGGCCCTGACTTAGGTGCATTATTTTCAACTAATTTACCACAGTTTAGGCATAAGGCAGCATTATCGTCTAACTCTTTTCCACAGTTAGTACAGAACTTGGCCATTTTTAACTCACCTCTACTTTAATTATATAATAAATGATGAAAAAAAGAAAGTAATTAGTTAAACTTTCCGTGAGAATTTAAATATTTTATGTTAAAATTTAGGGAATGGATATTCTAATAAAGGAGTTATTTAATCTTAGTAATAGTTTTTTAATTAAAAAAATTAACTCGCTGGGAATTAATTTTTTTATTTAATGTACTATACTAAATATTTTCTTCTCTTATTTCATCAATGATATTATATTTTTTGATTTTACTTGCCGAATACATCATTGTCATTAAAACGATAGTAAAGACAGATATGACAGCTATGATAATACTTGGCCATGGAAGAAGAAGACCACTCATACTGACAATGTCTGATGTTGATAGATGAATTAAGATAATAATGATAAAGGATACAGGAAGAGCATATAAAAGTGATTTTAAACCAAAGAAGAGACTTTCAAAGAAGAGAATTTTGTTAAAGCCTTGTCTTGTTAAACCAATACTTCTTAAAATAGCAAACTCTCTTCGGCGAAGGGCCATACTGGTCGATATGGTATTAAAGACAGATGTAACTCCTATTAAGGTTACTAAACTGATAAAACCATACATAAGGACTTTAACCGCAATAATGAGATTATTTTCCATTCTTGTGTTTTCGGCGATATTACTATAATAAACGTAAGGGCTCTTATTTAATTCTTTACCTATTTTATCAATATTGGTATAATTGTCACTTATGATATTGACACGATAATTTGATAATTCTTCACCAATAATTGCATCAAAGATTCTTTTATTCATAATTAATTTATAATTATCAATATGAGAAATTTCTTCAGCATTTAAATATGGTTTATTAGTAACATAAATATTATTTAATTTTTTGGAACAGTAATTATCGATATTTTCTGGTTCTTCATCATCAGGAAAATTACATAAAGTTAGAGTAATATTTTGATTAGCAAGAACTTTTATATCGTAATTAACCCTTTTTCCTTCACCATAACTAATACCTTTAAAGTTATTTAAAAGGATAACTTTCTCTTCAGTTAAACCGATTTCTTTTTGATAAGAAGCATAGCTTTTATCATCGAGAACAATAATGGTTATGTAATCATATTTTAAATTGGGAAAAGAGGTACTACTATTCATATATCTATTTTTGTTATAATTTATGTAGTCTTCATGATAAGTAACAGTTCTTTTAATAGGAAGAGAATAAGAATAATATTTGGTATATGACTTTGTATCTTCACTATTTATAATTTCATTTACTTTTTCTTCAACATCGTTATCACCTTTATAGACATCGAGCATGATATCGTAATTATAACTAGTTATTACGTTTGTAGTGGTATATAGAGCATATTTCATATATGCTGAAAAGGAAATAAAGAGGACGATACTAATAAATAAACTGATTGTGGTAATACGGTATTTCTTCTTATTACGTTTGATATTTTTAAGAGCAATTTCACCTTCGATACCAAACATTTTATTTATTAATTTGCTCGTTTTAATTTTCTTTTTGTTTAATTTGATATCATCATTTTGTCTAATAGCTTCGATAATAGAAACACGACTAGCTCGCTTTGAAGGAATGATAGCGGAAAGGATGATAACAATAAACATAAAGATAACAGGTATGATAACATATATAGGAATGGTTACTAAATAGAGTTTATATTCGAGTGCTCCTTTTAATAAATGATTTAAGACTTCAATAACAACTCCGATACCTAAATAAGAACTTGCTATACCTAAAACAATACCAATGATACCTACGACTAAGGCTTCATAAAAAATCATATATGATAATTGCTTGCGAGATGCACCGACACTAGAAAGAAGAGCAAACTCTTTTTTTCTTTCCATAACGGAAATGGCAAAAGAATTATAGATAACGATAATACAACCTATCGATACAAGACTTAACATTATTATCATCATCGTTGTGATTGTCCAGTTGATATTACCATAACTACTTTCTCCATAGGCTGCGAGTAATGATGAATTGTAATTAATACGAACACGAGGATAGTTTATTTTCTCGGCGAGTGATTCTGATTTATTAATGATATTTTTCTTATTTTGAAAAGTCACATAAGCAATAACTAGGCCATCTTTATTTTCATCGAGAGTAAAAATACTATAACCCGCTGCAGAATAGTCTTCATAATTACTACGTGAGACAATACCTACGACTCTATAAGAATGAGAAGATGTTACTTTAAATTCTTCTTCCTCATAATACTGAAGATTAGAGGTTATCTTCTCACCTTCAAGGTAACGATCACCGTAATCTAGGGTAATGGTATCGCCAACATGATAAGTGATGCCACCATTAGTCTTTAAATGATTCGAAATAACGACTTCATTACTATTTTGAGGAAATCTTCCTTCAATTAATTCTAATTCGTCAAAGAAGCCTTTACTAACTGAGGAGATATAGATATAAGGTTTATATTCGTTTTCGGATTTAATTTGACTAAAGCCGATAGTTCTTTCATAAAAGGTGGTTACTTTTTTGGTATTGCTTATGATTTCATAATCTTCACGAGTAATATCAGTATACTTAGTATGATAAGAACCACTGTAAGATATGATTTCTCTTACCATATAGTCTTGCATCGAGGAAAAGAGAAGTCCTATACCTACCATTAAAGCAGTTGATAAAAGGATACCGATAATTGTAACGATAGTTCTTTTTTTATTTAATTTGAGATTTTTAATCGTCAATTTATTTAATATTTTCATGATAATCCCCTACTCAACTATTTTACCATCTTCAAGAGTTATGATGCGGTCAGCAGATTTAGCAAGAGTCATATCATGCGTTATCATAATAATGGTTTGATGATATTTTTTATTAGATAATTTTAATAAATCAACTATTTCTTTACTAGCTTTGGAATCAAGATTACCAGTTGGTTCATCCGCTAAAATGATATCAGGTTTGGCAATTAGAGCACGACCGATAGAAACACGCTGTTGTTGGCCTCCTGATAACTCACTTGGCAAATGGGATACACGGCGACTTAAACCTAGGGTATCAATTAGTTCATCAAGATATTTTTCATCAACTTTCTTGCCATCTAGAAGAATGGGAAGAGTCATATTTTCTTTGACATTTAAGATAGGAATTAAATTGTAAAACTGGTAGATAAGTCCTACTTTACGACGGCGAAAGATAGCTAGTTTATCATCTTTTTGCTTAAAGACATCGATGCCTCCAATGATAACTTTTCCACTTGTTGGCTTATCGACGGCACCTAAGATATGTAAAAGGGTTGATTTACCACTTCCAGAAGAACCGACAATAGCAACAAACTCGCCTTCTTCAACAGTAAATGATACATCATCTAAAGCTTTAACAAGAGTTGTTCCTTTTCCATAATTTTTTGATAAATTCTGTACTTCAACTATTTTCATTTCTTTATCCTTTCTATGATATCGTCAAGGCTTAATCCTAATTTGGTAAGTTCTTGAACTGATTTTTTAATATTATTAATTTCGCGGTCAATTTTTTCTTTAGTTGCCTTCTTAGTATTTTCAGAAATAAAAGTTCCTTTGGTACTGATAGTGGTAATAATTCCTTTATTTTCAAGAATATCGTAAGATTTTTTAATAGTGTTTGGGTTAACTCCAATACTTGATGCCATATCACGAATGGAAGGAATTTGTTCTTTTTCTTTTAATATACCGACCGCAACATAATTTTCAATATTGTTAACTATTTGTTCGTAAATAGGAACACGGCTTTGATAGTCGAGATTAATAAGCAAGTTTTTCATCAGTATAAACCTCTCCATCATTTGCAGTATTATCTGCTTTAGGAATTAAACTCATAAGTTCATCAACACGATTGGTTATAAAATAATAACTATAATTTCCAACGATATCATAACTATTAAATCTAATATATAAATATGGTTTAGTAATATCGACTTTTTCATCTTTATGTTCATAGATAAACTTTGATAATTTGCTATTAGGAATATAGTAATAATCGAAAAGTTCAGTTTCGTTTCCAATACTGTAATAACTGATACTAATATTTTCTTTAGTTATTTTTTTACTTGTTTCATGATTATAATAATTTAAAATATCTTCGACTAAACTCTTATTATTGAAAGCATTAAAGTCGGTTTCTTTAATTTCATAATTATTATAAGTATATAGTTTGATTTCGGATAAGTAATAAGTGGCATTTGATGAGGAATTGGAAGAAGAATAATAAGTTAGGATCTTTTGATATAAAGCATTTTTCTTATCGATATTTATAAAGTCATTACCAATGGTAATACTAAAGACATCTTTGTTATTTATTTTACTTCTTTCACGGGTGAAGTCTCGATCTAGTTTTATTTTGGTTGATAACTCTTTTACTTCACTTTCGGTTAAATAAATATAGAATTCATAGTTTTCTTGATTAGCGGTAATTTGCATTTTAATGGTGCTATAAACAGGGTCATTATTGGAATTTGTACTGCTATTGCTAAGATGAATAGACATGACATAATTTATGACGTCTTTATTTTTAGTTGTTCCCTCTACAACTGAAGATGGTATTTCATTATGATTAGTAATTTCTTCGAAAGTTAGCGATTTGATATCATTTACTTTAATTATTTGAGGCTTTTTATTTATTGATATTTCTCCGACAAAAATGACAATGATACCAACAACAATAAGGGAAGCAATGGACTTAAAGATATTTAAAACTTTCTTTCTTGTTATTAAATCGTAGACAATAACATAGGTAATAATAATAACTAGAAGGAAGACAATAGCAAAGAAGTCAGTAAAGACCATTTCTCCTATTGAATAGCGGAGAGCGGAATAATAAAGACATAAAATAGGAACGGTTGTTAGACTTCGCACAAAAATATGTGCTTTTTCACTTTTAAATGATGTTTCAACTACTTCAATCTTTTTACGTTCAAAGATAATTAGACCGACAATGATATAAATGATACTTAAGAAAGTCATTTTGAGAAGGGAAGCTGTCATATTGATAGTAGTTAAGGAAAAGAGACTCGTTGCAATTAAAGCATAAGGAATGGTATAATCAGCTTTTTCTACTTTTTTGTAGTTTGAATGGATATAAAGATGATTGGCTTCATTCTCAAGGCACTCTTTGGAATCATAGCAATCATATTCGATAGGCTTACAACTTTCTGAATCACAGTATGTGTAAACATCTTGATTCATATCGGTAAAAGCGGACATGGAAACAAAAGAATGAACAAAAGGAACAAAGAACAAGATAAGGAGAGTTACTACTACGGTTGTAATTTTATTTGATGCTAAGGAAATAGCAATACTAGATGATGTAAAGACAAAGATGTAAGATATAGTCCAAATAAGGAATGTATCAAAAATCATGCGATAGTCAATAAGAATATTTTTGAAGATGAAGGTACAAATAAAGGTAAGGATGAGATTAATGAGATTCATCAATACGATAATTCCAATACCACTTAACATATTGGTAGCAAAAATTTGTTTCTTAGTTATTGGGAGTGACATAATAAAATCTGATGATTTGCGTTTGTATACAAAACTAAATAAGGTTATAGCAAGAATAAGTGGTAAAATGTACATAGCAAAGATGGATAAGAGAGAAATATCATTAATTTCGGGTATAAAATAGGATCTACCACTTGCCCTCATAAGAAGAATTGTAACATTAATAACAGGTATTAAAAAGATACATAGAAGGACAATAGCTTTTGACCTTTTTAGGTTTTCTTTAAGAAAAGAAAAATTAAAGAACTTTGTTAAATTCATAACCTAATGCCTCCATTTCATAAATGAATACTTCCTCTAAAGTAAGATTTAAAAAGTCGAGAATGAGAGGATGCATATTTTCTAATTTCTTTTTACTCTTGCCAGTTTCATCTCTAATTATAATTGTAGCTACACTACCCTGCTTTTTGAAACTAATAATATCGATATCAGGGAAGTCTTCTTTGCTAAAGTCTTTCTTAAATGATATTTGAACTTTATACATATTGGTTTTAATGGTATCAATATCACTTTCGAAAAGAATTCCACCTTTGTATAAAAGTCCTAAATTATCACAAATATCTTCAAGTTCTCGAAGGTTGTGACTCGTCATAACAACAGTTGTCTTCTTTTTGGTCATCTGCTTGATAATAAGTTTTTTCATGGTATTACGAATAACAGGGTCGAGGCCATCAAATGTTTCATCAAAAAACATATAGTCAGCATTGGTAGCAATGGCACAGATAAGAGCACACTGCCTTTTCATTCCTTTCGAAAAAGTACTTATTTTTTTATCGAGGCTCAAATTTAATAGTTTAGCCATTTCTTTTAGATGTTCCATGTCAAAATCTTGATACATGGAATTATAATATTTAGCTGTATCTAAAAGATTATAACCTGGATAAAAGAATAAATCATCGGGGACGAAAACCATTTTTTGTTTTAGTTTGTCGTTATTTTCTACTAATTCATCATCGACAGTAATAACGCCTTTATCATAAGTAAAAATACCCATGATTATACGAAGAAGTGTACTTTTACCAGAACCATTGGCTCCAACTAAGCCATAGATACAGTTATCATTTATCGTGCAACTTAAATTATTTAGCACATAGTCTTTATCAAATTTCTTTGATAGTTTATCTATTCGTATCATATTTACTCCTTTCATTTGATTATATGACTGTACTATTTGCACTAGTACAATTAAATATTACTACGTTATTTATTGTTTGTCAAGAAAAAGAAAAAATATTTTTGCTTATAAGGCAAATTATTCAGTAAAATAGAATGAATTTTGCTAGAATATTATAATTTAGTAAAAAAATGAGAAAAAACTTATTTTGATAAA
>CANRJI010000025.1 GCA_947630885.1 uncultured Bacilli bacterium | reverse complement strand
AGCTTTAATAGGCTATATTTTTTTATTTTATGTTATAATATATTGTCATAGAAGGTTTAAAACAACCTTGAAATAGTTGGTATAAGTATGGTATAATTTTAGTTGTAATACCGATTATTTAATTAATATGAATATAGAGGTGATAGGTTTATGAAAGTTATATTTTTAAAAGATGTAAAGAAACAGGGTAAGAAAAACGAGATAAAAGAGGTTAGTGATGGTTATGCTACAAACTTTTTGATTAAAAATGGTTATGCTGTTAAATATACTAAATCAAGTGGTAATAGACTTGAGGAAGAAATAGAAAATGATAGAATAAATGATGAAAATAAAACAAAAGAAGCACTTAAGCTTAAAGAAAAGATAGAAAAAGAAAAGGTTGTATTTGGAGTACAAACTGGTAAAGATGGAAAAGTATTTGGTACGGTATCTAGTAAACAGATATGTGAAAAATTAGGGCAGTTAGGTTATGATATCGATAAAAAGAAAATTATGATAAAAGATAGTTTATCTTCTTTGGGATGTTTTAACGTCGATATTGAGTTATATAAAAAGGTGGTTGCAAAAGTTAAAGTTGAACTTATAAAGAAGTAGGTGAGTTTATGAACAAAGAATTACCGAAGAATATTGAAGCTGAGAAGTGTCTTCTCGGTTCGATGTTTTGGTCTTTTGAAGCTCTTCAAAAGGGATGCGAAGAAGCGGTACAAGATATCTTTTATTTAGAGAGTCATAGAAAGATTTTTGAAGCAATTAAAGCACTATATTTAGATAATACACCAGTTGATATTTCATCACTTACGACTTATCTTATCAGTAATAATAAACTTACTGATGTAGGAGGAGTTGAATATTTAAATGAAGTTGTTAATTCGGTTGCAACGGGAGCTAACATTGAATACTACATTAATTTAGTTAGTGATAAATATACGCTTAGAAAACTTATTGAAGTGGCAACTGGTATTGTCAGTAAGTCAACAGATGTAGAAATTAGTGCAGCAGATACTATTGATGAAGCAGAAAAAGATATTCTAGATATATCGAAGTTTAGAAGGACATCGGAATTTAGAAAAGTACAAGATCTTCTTACAAAAGCACAAAATGATTTGGAAATTTTGTCAAAAAATGGTGGTAAAATTACAGGACTAACGACTGGATTTGGAGAACTTGATGCGCTTACGGAAGGACTTCATCCGACGCAGCTTATTATTTTAGCGGCGCGTCCTGCTGTTGGTAAAACAGCTTTTGCACTTAATTTAGCACTAGCTGCAGCGAAGACAACAAAGAAAAATATTGCTATTTTTTCTCTTGAGATGCCAGCGGAACAGTTAATAATGAGGATGATTAGTTCGCTTGGACAAATTGATAATAAAAAACTTGCAACTGGTAAACTGGAAAATGAAGACTGGAAGAGATTTAATGAAGCAATAAGTATCCTTGCTGATACAAATATTTTCTTTCATGATGCAGGAGGAGTTACTCCTTCAGAAATAAAGACAAAGTGCCGAAGACTTGCAACACAAGGAGAAGGGTTAGGGCTTGTTATTATTGACTATTTACAGCTTATTGATTCATCTGCGAGATATTCTGGCTCAAGGCAGCAAGAGGTATCGGAAATATCGAGAGCACTTAAGACGATGGCTTTGGAACTTGAGGTACCAGTAGTTGCTCTATCACAACTTTCAAGAAGTGTTGAAAAAAGAGAAGATAAGAAGCCAGTTTTAAGTGATTTACGTGAATCGGGATCAATTGAACAAGATGCTGATATAGTCGCGGCTCTTCATGCACCTGATACTGATACTCCAGTTGGTGATGAAGTGCCAAATCCAATTCAGCTTATTATATTGAAACATCGTAATGGTCCTACGAAAACGATTGATTTATTATTTAAGAAAAAGACATCAACATTTTTGTCAATTAAAAAAGGAGAGTGATCCCAGTGGAAGAGAATAATAGCAAATGGGGATTTGGGATTATTGTTTCGGTTATCTTAATGTCATTATTTGTTTTTTTACTTGGATTTAAAAATAGTATTGATAGTAATCCAGTTGTTGTATATACGGTATATTTAGATGGTAAATCGATTGGAACAATTAGTTCAAAAGATAGCTTTGAAGAATTTATTAACGAAAAGGAAGAACAATTAAAGCAAAAGTATGATGTTGATACGGTATATACTCCGAATGGTGTAGAGATTAAGAAAAATCTTACTTATAATAATATTGTTAATAGTAATGAACAAATATATAATAAAATAGTTAGTAATAAAAAGTTTACTGTTAAAGGGTATCAAATTACGATCGATAATCCAGATGAAAAAGGGGATAAAAAGATTCTTTATACTTTAAATAAAGATATTTTTGATGATGCTATTCAAAATACGATAAAAGCTTTTGTCGATGAGAAACAATATGAAGATTTTCTTAATGGTACACAAGAAGAAATAACGGATTTGGGTAGTATGATTGAAAATATTGATTTGTATGAAAATATTTATTATAAGGAAATGTATATTCCAACGGATATGGAAATATTTACGAATGTTGAAGATTTGAGTAAATATTTGTTATATGGTACTTTGGAGGAACAAGAAACATATCAGGTACAGGCTAATGATACGATTGAGACAGTTGCTAGTAACCATAAACTTAATGTTCAGGAATTACTTATTGCTAATCCTGATTTAACAAGTGCAAATAATTTATTATATGATTCACAGGAATTAGTAGTTGGACTTATTGATCCAGTAATATCGATTGTAGTTGAAACACATAGTGTCGAAGATGAAGAAAGAGACTATGATACGGAAGTGCAGTATGATTCGACTCAGTATGTTGGGTATCAAGAAGTTATTCGTGAAGGTGAAAAGGGATTATATAGGGTTACGAGAAAAAGGCAATATATTAATGGTCAATTAGCTTCTGGTACGATAACTAATTCAACAGAGATTAAGCCAGCGATTAATAGGGTTGTTGTTAAAGGTGATAAGTATGCTCCAAGTGTTGCTGATTTATCATATTGGGCATGGCCTACTGATCGACCTTATACGATTACGTCACCCTATGATTATCGATGGGGTTCACTCCATGCTGCTATAGATATTTATGTTGGATATGGGTCTCCTGTATATGCAGCGAATAATGGTGTGGTTGAAAGAATTGGAACAGGATGTACACCGGGTTATACAACTTGTAATGGAAGTCAAGGAAACTTTGTTCTTATTAATCATAATGCAGGTGGATATCATACGATATACATGCATATGAAAGATGTTAACGTTACAGTTGGTCAAACGGTTGCTCGTGGTCAAAAAATTGGAACGATGGGTAATACGGGAGATGTTTATCCAGTACCTTCATCTTACAGTCCTTATGCAGGAACGCACTTACATTTTGGTGTCTTTGTAGGCTCGGCATATGGAGCTACGATAAATCCTCTAAATCTATACTGATGAAAGTATGTGTTTTATCTTCAGGTAGTAAAGGTAATACTACTTATATTGAAACGGAAAAAGCTAAAATACTTATTGATATTGGGAATACTTTAAAGTATGTAAAGGAGAAATTAGAGGAATTTAAAGTAGATCCTAGTGATTTGAATGCAGTATTAATTACACATACGCATATTGATCACGTCAAAGGTTTAAAAACTTTTTCAAAGAAATATGATGTTCCAATTTATATGACTGAAGCAATGTTTAAAACAATTGATTATTTAGATAGGTTTGAGAAGGTTACTGATGAATTTGATATTGAAGATATTCATGTGACTTCAATTAAGACATCACACGACGTTCCTGATTCAAGAGGATATATTGTATCAAATAATGGTAAGTCAATTGTCTATATAACAGATACTGGATATATTAATAGTAAATATTTTGATCTTTTAAAAAATAGAAATTTATATATTATGGAATCTAATCACGATGTAGAAATGTTAAATAATTGTAGTTATCCTTTTGCTACTAGACAAAGAATTCTTTCGGATAAAGGACATTTATCTAATTATGATTCGGCAAAGTATTTAAGTTTTTTTATAGGAGACAAAACTAAATATATATTATTGGCACATTTGTCTCAAGAAAATAATACAGAAACTCTTGCTTACGAGACACTTGCTAGGAGATTAAAAGAGGAAAATAAACAAGTTAATAAGATAATAATTACTAAACAGAATGAGAAAACGGAGCTTATAACTTTATGATAAAGATTGTCTGTATTGGTAAAATAAAAGAGAAATATTTACAAGATGCTGTAAGTGATTATTTAACGAGAATTAATAAATATCATAAGGTGCAAATTATTGAACTTGATAATTCAAATATTCAGGAAGAGAGCTTTAAAATATTAAAAAATATTGAAGATAAAGATTATGTTATAGTTTTAGATATTAAAGGAGAACAATTATCTTCTATAGCTTTGGCAGATAAAATTGATAAAATCTTTATTACAAATCCTAATATTACATTTGTTATTGGGGGATCAGACGGAGTAAGTGAAAAAGTGAAAGAAAGAGCGAACTATCGTCTATCATTTTCAAAGTTTACTTTTCCACATCAATTATTTAGGGTAATATTACTTGAACAAGTATATAGATGCTTTAAAATTTTGAATAATGAAACTTATCATAAATAGAATCATAGTTATTGATTCTATTTTTTTCTTGTGTTAAAATTAGTTAGTGAAAGGATGGCTGTTATGTATTGTATTAATTGTGGTAACGAATTAGATGATAAGGCTGATGTATGTTTAAACTGTGGGGTTCTTGTGAAAAAAGTACCAAAAAAAGTAGTTAATATTCCTGTGAAAAAAAAGAAAACTAATACGAAAGTAGGAGAAATTATTACTGTTATAGTTGGAGCTATTTCGGTAATATTATCTATATCATTATTTTTTCATGATATTAGTTCAGTTGGTATGTATACAGAAGTATTAGAAAGAGTATCTTATACTTTAAATTATTCAATGCTTGCTATTTTGTTTGCAATTGCTACTTTGGTTTTGGTGCTTGTCAATAAGAAAAAAAAGAATAATGTTTTGGGTCTTGGTCTAGCAATATTTTCTTTATTTTTAATTGTTACGGAATTTTTGGTTGTGATTATTTATTAATATGGATGATTTCAATTTTAAAAAAAGTTTAGGCCAAAATTTTTTAAAAGATAAAAATATTGTTAGTAAAATTGTTGATACTGTTAATTTTGAAGGAAATAGTTTAGTTATTGAAATAGGTCCGGGGGCAGGATCTCTTACGGAGAAATTACTAGAAAAAGCCAATTTTGCCTTAATTTATGAAATTGATACAAGACTTAAAGAAACATTAGATGATAGACTTGATAATTTTAATAATTATGAATTAATCTTTGATGATTTTTTAAAGAGAAATGTTAAAGAAGATTTAAAAAAATATGAATATGATAATCTTTATGTTGTCGCTAATCTTCCTTATTATATAACGACACCTATTATAACAAAGTTTATTGAAGAAAATGTTGATGTTAAAGAAATGGTGATAATGGTTCAAAAAGAGGTAGCAGATAGGTTATCGGCAAAGGTTGGCTTTAGAGAATACGGACAACTTACAGTTTTTTTAAACTATTTTTTTGATGTTCAAAAAGTCTTTAATGTAAGTAAGAACGCCTTTGTTCCTAAACCAAGGGTTGATTCAGCTGTTGTAAGAATGACAAGAAAAGATAATAGGGAATATGTAAAGGATTTAACTTTTTTTAGTAAACTAGTTAAAGATAGTTTTAGATTTAAGAGAAAAACAATAAAAAATAATCTTATTAATTATGATTTAGATAAAATTAATGAAGTTCTATCGAAATATGGATTTGATATTAATACGAGAAGTGAGTGCTTACCTTACATTGCTTTTGTTGATATGGCAAATAGTCTTATTGAGTAAAGGGGTGCAATATGATAAGAGTTGATAAAATTGCAAAAAAATTTACAAAATTTGTCGATAAAGGAAAAAAAGTAGACTTTTATGCTGATTATGATATTTCTTTTGAAGCAGTAGAGGGGGAAGTTCTTGGTATTCTTGGACCTAATGGAGCAGGAAAGACAACTTTGCTTCGAATAATTGCGGGAATTATGAAGCCTTCAAGTGGGAAAGTTATTATTGATAATCTTGAATATGAAAATAGTGAAGTTAAAATTAAGAGAAAGATGGCTTTTTTAACGGGAAACACGAAATTATATAAAGATATTTCGGTATATGAACTTTTGGAGATGACTGGTGAATATTATGGAATGCGTAAAAAAGATATAGTTTCGAAAATTAAATATTTGACAAATAAATTTGATATGGAGAGTTTTTTACATCAAAGAATTGTGGCTCTTTCGACAGGTCAGGTACAAAAAGCTTCAATTGCTAGATGCTTAATACATGATCCTAAATACTATATTTTAGATGAACCGACAAGTGGGCTCGATATTATTTCGAGTAAAACGATTTTGGATATGATTAAGGAAGAAAAGAAAAATAATAAGTGTATTCTTTATTCGACACATTATATGGAGGAAGCGGAGAATATATGTGATAGGGTAATTCTTTTGAATAGGGGTAAAATTATTATGATTGGAACTCCTGATGAAATAAGAAGAAAGACAAAAACTAGTAATTTAAGAGATGCTTTTTTTGCTTTAGTGGAGGACGAATGAGACATATTTGGATAACGATTAAGAAAGAACTTAGATCAATTATACGTGATAAGAAATCACTTCTCATGATGGCTTTAGCGCCTCTATTTATTCCAATATTTGTGATATTGATGGCTAATATTTATGATGTCATGATGGAAGAAGATGATACGGTTTACAAAGTGGGAATTAATTATAATTTAAATACGATTGAAAATGATATAATTAGTCAATATAAATTAGAGACTATTCGTTATGATAGTGAAAATAGTTTGGAAAAAGCTTATGAAAATAATGAAATTGTCGCTTATATTGTCAAGAAAAAAGATAAATATTGGGTATATAATAATAGTCAAAGTGAAGATGGCTCATATGTTGGAGCATATATCACTAGTTATTTGGAAACATATAATAACTACTTAGGACGTTTATATTTAGAGGAAAATGATATCGATAGTAGTCTTGTTTATAATAATATTTCATATGAATTAGTAGAACTTCAAGGAGAATCAATATTAGCAAATCAAGTTATTAATATGGCTATTATTTTTACAATAATGGGAATAACACTTACTGCTATTTGTGCAGCGACTGATTTGACAGCGGGTGAAAAGGAAAGAGGAACTTTGGAAACACTTCTTACTTATCCGGTAAAAAGTAGTGAAATTATTATAGGGAAATATGTAGCAATTCTTGTCAGTACGGTTATAACATTATTTGTAAGTATTATATTAGCTTTTGTATCTCTTTGGTATGTTAAAAATAATTTTTTAATGCTTGAAAGTATTAGTCTTAATTTTAATATTTCGGCAGTATTTTTAACTTTTATAGTGTTATTTACTTATGCTTTATTTATTTCGGGATTATGTATTGCTATTGCTAGTTTTGCTAAATCTTTTAAGGAAGCGCAAAGCATGCTTACACCTATTAGTTTATTTATATGTGTACCAATGTTTTTGGAAATGCTAGATACGAAATTTGGTATTTATGTTAATATTATTCCTATTTTGAATCATAGCTTTGTTATTAATGATATTTTTTCAGGAAAGATTGATATTTTTAATATTTTAATTGTTATTATATCGTCGATTATTTATACTTGTTTACTAATATTTATCATTATTAAACAGTATAAAAGCGAAAAGATATTATTTAGTAATTAGTAGTAAATAAAGGCCTTTTAGTAATAATTTGAAAAAATAATCATATTATTTCTTGGGTGATTATATGTTTCAAATAGGGGATTTAGTTACAAGAAAGTCTTATAATAATGATATTGTATTTAAAATTGTCGAGATAAATGACGACAATTTTATTCTTAAAGGGGTTACTGTTAGGTTGTGCGCGGATAGTCCTAAGGAAGATTTGGTAATTTATGATAATGATGACGATGATGATTTTTTACCAGAGATAGATGGTTATCGTAATTTGGAACGAAATGAGTATTTTTACTTGCCTGGCCGTATTTTACATATTGATGGAGATAAGGAATATCTTGATAGGTGTATGAAATTTTATAAAAAAAATCGTCTTAAGGCTTTTGGTATTTATTCTTTAGAAGAGAATCTTCCAGAAGTAGTTCAGAATTCTCTTGATAAATATAATCCTGATATTGTTGTAATTACAGGACATGATGCTTATTATCGAAAGAAAAGAAATGATTCAAATTATAAAAATACAAGTAAGTTTGTCGAAGCGGTAAAAGTTGCTAGAAAGTATGAAACATCGCATGAAAAACTTTTTATAATCGCGGGTGCTTGTCAATCTAATTATGAAGAACTTATTAAAGCAGGAGCTAATTTTGCTTCGAGTCCAAAGAGAATTAATATTCATGCTTTAGATCCAGCAATTATTGCATCTTGTCTTGCTTTTTCGGATAAAAATAATAATATTGATTTAATTGAAATACTTAATAAAACGAAATATGGACCTGATGGAATAGGCGGGATTATTACTAAGGGAACAATGTATATAGGGTATCCAAGGTAGTAAATGATGATTGACAAAATAAAGGATAATATCGATAGCAGGATCGGCGATAGTGTGAAAGTTGTATACTATGGAAGTCGTAACAGAAAAGAAGAATATTCTGGTGTGATAGCCGAAACATATAATTATATTTTTATAGTGAAAATGGATGGTAATGAAGTTAAAAGTTTTTGCTATAGTGACATTCTTACAGAAACAATAAAACTTTTTTTTGATGAAGAGAACTGATTAGTTCCCTTTTAATTTTGTGTTATTAAAGTATTGTAAAATTTTATAAAAAAAAGTATAATTGTAGTTGAGTGAGGATTGATATTTATGCTATTTATGGATTTATCAAATTGTGGTCCTTCCGGATTACTTAGAGTAATTTATTTTTTTAAACTTATCTTGAATGTAGTTTTTACTATTATTCCAATTGCTCTTATTATCATGCTAATGGTTGACTTTGCGAAAATGACGATTTCAGGTGATGAAAATGAGCAGAGTAAAACATTTAAACTTGCAACAAAGAGAATTATGTATGCTGTAATAGTTTTTTGCATTCCGTGGATTGTAAGTGTGCTTAATGCGGCATTAGGAAGCTTGGGAGTTGATTATGCTGCTTGTTATTACGATGTAACAATGGATGCTATTAACGAGCTTGCTGCGACAGAAGAAAAAATTGAAGAGGCACAAAAAAGAGCTAGACAAAAGCAATTGGAAGAGCAGAGAAAAAAGGAAGAGGAAGAAGAAAAGATAAGAGGTTATTTTAATAGTAATAATGTTTATCTTGCTATTGGGCAAGGTTGTGATGGAATGGTTTATTATGAAAATGGAAATTTTTATAAGCCAAGTGGTTCTTATAAAAATGGTACACCTGAGACGAAGGGTAGTGCTCCTTATGGATACAACAAATATTTTTATGAAATGCTAAACAAGATGGTAGAAGATGCAAAAGCAGCAGGGCATACTATCAAAATGTCAACAACTGAATATGGTGCATGGAGACCTTATGAAAATCAAGTGTATTTTTATGATTGTTATATTAATAAAAATTGTAATAATGGAAATCTAGCAGCAAAACCTGGTACTTCTAATCATGGTTGGGGAATTGCTTCTGATTTGTCATATGGTAATAGTTCTGATATTACGTGGGCGCATGAAAATGCTAAAAATTATGGACTAGCGTTTACGGTTACTAGTGAAAATTGGCATATTGCTCCTGCTATAGAAAAGGTAGATGATAGTGTGGTGACAAAATGCAGTTAATGTTAGAATATATTAGAGAAAATAAAATTAAGCTTATTGTATTTTTAGTGATATTAATAGTTGTTTTAGCTTTTTCGTTAATTATGAAAAAAGGTTCTGATAAAAAGATATATGCAACTGATTCATATGTTTATACAAGGGAAACGTATGATTATGGGGAAGGATTGGAGTCTAAACTTCCGTATATTAATGTTAAGAGTAATGATGTAGCAAAAATTAACTCTGAAATAATTGAAAAATACTATGAAATTACAACCATTGGCAAAGAAATGATGGATTATGATTACTATCGCAATGGAAATGTAATATCATTAATAGTTAAAACTTATAATATTGAGTCGGTAGACTCTTATCCTACTTCGATAGTTTTTTATAATATTGATATAGACGAGCAGACTGTCTTAAATAATTTGCAAATTTTAAGAAAATATGGTGCTTCTAACAATGATGTTGAAGAGGCAATAAGTAGTAAATTAAAAGAATATTATGAATATGAGACTAAGAAAGGTTATATATCGGGCAAGGAATGTGATTTTGACTGTTATATGACAGAAATTGGTGGTTATCCTATTTTAGATGGTTGCAATTATTATGTTAAAGATGATGCATTAATGGCATATAAAAGTGTTTCTTTAGATGTTAATTTCTTTTATGATGTTAATTCTGGCTTTAATTTATTTAATTTTAAAGTTAAGGATATCAAGTAATTTTAATTTTGGAATAGAAATTTAAATATTTTATTTTATTCTTGTTAAAAATGTAAACTTTTTTGTAAAAGTATTGCATTTATCTTATAAATAATATACAATGTAGTTAGAAAGTATTTTCTAGAAGGAGTTGATAGACATGAAGATTACTTCAGTAACTGTTCGTAAAATTGACAAAGAAAATTCAAGAATGAAAGGAATAGCATCAGTACTTATTGATGACTGCTTTGCAGTACATGATATAAGAATAATTGATGGTGATAATGGTTTGTTTATTGCAATGCCTAGTAAGCCAACACCTGCTGGTGGTCATAGAGATGTAGCTCATCCAATTGATAGGGAAACAAGAAAGATGTTCGAAGATGCTATCTTTGAAGAATATAATAAAGCCGAATAATATGAATTAAAGAACTGTGGTTCAATGTCAAGTAGTGTTGGTGAAACCAAAAACTAATGATAAATGAACTGTGTAGAGGACTAAAAAATTAGTT
>CANRJI010000024.1 GCA_947630885.1 uncultured Bacilli bacterium | reverse complement strand
AATAATTATAGTATTTTTGATTTCTTTGAATTATATAAAGATTATAACTATCAGCCCCCAAAATTTACAACATAGCGTAAATTTACCAAAATAACTTTTTAATAACATTTTCATTTTCAAAATTATTTTTTAAATTATTCAAAATTAATTTTTTACTACTTTTTCCTTATCAAAACACTTTTTTCATCAATTTGCATAAGCACTCGAGTCGTGATATGCTTATCACACCTTAAAGGAGGTCAAAATGAAAAAAACTATTACTCAAGAAGAAATCAAAAAAAGAATAGAAAATGAAAAAATTCACGATAAAGAAGTTAAGTCTCTTATTTCAGACGTCTTCTTCAAAGCCATCTTTGGACGGGAAAAGAATGCTCTTCTCCGAATGATTAAAAGTATTCTCGATATTAAAGAGCGTATTGGAAAGCCAATTACTATTATTGGCTACGAAATACCAATGATAAAGAAAAAAGGTAAAGTTAATCGAACTGATATGTTAATTATATTAAGTGATGATTCCTATGTCCACATTGAAATGAATAACACGACAAGTTATAATATTATTGCTCGAAATATTATTCAAGTAGCAAGAATATATGGAAGTATTAGAAGTGAAGGAGAAAACGAGCGAGAATTAGAGAAATTAATTGTTCGTCAGTTAAATCTTAATACCTTTCAAACCGTTACAGATAAAACTGTCGAACATATCACTCTATGTGAAAAAGAAAGCGGTAAAGTTGCCAGTGAAATACTGAGTATCTGTAACGTTAATATTGAAAAGTGTTACAAAATGATATATAATAAATTTATCGAAGATATGAGTTTTGCTGAAAGATGGGGTGCCCTCTTAAAGTGTACTAGTTTAAAAGAAATATCATATGTTTTAGGAGATGATTTACTTAGTATGGAAGAAAAAGAAAAATTTTTAAATACTATCGAGGCTGTCAATGAAGATGGAAAAATTCTTCAAGATTGGATGGTTGAAGCAAATGCCAAAATGAAATACGAAGATGATATGAACGCTTCAAAGCAAAAAGGAATCGAAAAAGGAATCGAAAAAGGAATCGAAAAAGGAATTGAAAAAGGTCAAAAGCAAATCATTGAAAATATTCTTGCAAAAGGATATAACCTTGAAGAAGTAGCAAGCCTAACTGGTAAATCGTTAGAAGAAATAGAAAACATTATAAAAACTAATACAAATAGATAGAAGTAGAAATCCTACTTTTATCTTTTCTATATGACAAGGATGTGATTAATTATGAAAGAAAAATTATTAAACATACTAAAAAGCATTGGACTAATTTTCCTTATTCTCTTTTTCTCTGCCTTCTTCTTAATGCTATTTAATATAGATATTACGACGGCAGATACATCGACATATATTACTTATCTTACCATATCTAACCTTATTGTCATCGCTATCTTTATTTATATCTACCGTAAAACACTAATATCAGACTTTAAAAAATATCGAAAAAACTTTTTTAAATATACTCGAACTGGTCTTAAATATTGGGCCATCGGCTTTATCATTATGCTTGCAAGTAATTTAGTCATCACTAACATTCTTAAAATGGGATTAGCGGAAAATGAACAAGGAATCCGAAGTCTTATTAGTGTCTCCCCTTTCTTTATGTTCTTTAATACCGTCATTTATGCCCCCCTAACGGAAGAATTAACTTTTCGTAAAAGTATTCGAGATGTCATTTCCAATAAATGGTTCTATATTATCACCAGTGGTCTTGTCTTTGGACTATTACACATCGCATCAAATCTTACCAGTTGGACCGATTTAATTTATTTAATACCATATAGTTCCCTAGGTATAGCTCTTGCCATGCTTTATCATAAAACAGACAATATTTATAGTACTATGGCCATTCATGCTTTCCACAATGCTCTTGCTATGATTGTTTACTTAATCGGAGGCCTTCTATGAAAAAAATAATTCGCTTTTTATTGATTTTCTTTCTTTTTGTCACCATTATTATTATCTATAGTCGTTATGGTGGAACAACTGGCTTAATAACCAAAGAGTACCATCTTGATAGCACTACTATACCAAGTTCCTTTGACGGTTTAAAAATCGTTCATTTTAGCGATTTACATTACCTTCGTGTTACCAATGCTGATACCTTAAAAAAAGTTGTTGATGAAATAAATTTAATAAATCCCGATCTTGTCTTTTTTACTGGTGACTTAATTGATAAAGATTACCAATTAGAAGATAAAGAAAAAAATGAACTTATAAACTTACTAAGTAATATCCAAAGCAAATATGGAAAATATGCCGTTTTAGGAAATCATGATTACACTAAGGAAATAGAATTATTTACTGATATTTATACCGCAAGTAACTTCAATTTAATGCAAAATACCTATGATATCATTCCTGCTAAAGATGGAAGTAAAATTTTTATCGGAGGTCTTGATTCATATAGTAATAACAAAGCCGATATCGATAAAGTAATGGAATACTTTAAGACCGAAAATCACGAAGATATACCATACAAGATTATCTTAATTCATGAACCAGACTATACCGATAAAATTATTGCCAAATATGATGTCAATCTTCTTCTCGCAGGTCACTCTCATAATGGCCAAATAAATATTCCTTATCTAAAAAATTTATTTCTCCCCTACGGAAGTCGTAAGTATTACAAAAATCATTATCAAATAAAAGATACCGACCTCTATATTTCCAGTGGTATCGGTTTATCAAAAATAAACTTTCGTCTTTTTAATAAACCATCAATTAACTTCTATCGTATAAACAAAATTACAGACTAACTTAGCCTGTAATTTTTATTTAAATAAATCTTTATATATATCTTCATAATCACTAGCAAAAATAATATTTAATCTGTCTTTTACTTCACTTGGAAATTCATTAATTTCCTTTGATGCTTCAAGCGGTAAATAAACCGTATCGATTCCATTAGTTGATGCTGCAATTAATTTTTCCTTTAATCCCCCAACTGGAAGAACCTTTCCTCTAAGTGTAATTTCTCCTGTCATCGATATCTTATTACTAATAATTTTGTTTTTTAATAAACTTAAGATAGCTGTAACAATCGTAACACCCGCCGAAGGACCATCTTTTGGTGTTCCGCCTTCTTCAATATGAAAATGGAAATCCGATTCCTCAAATATTTTAAAATCAATTTTAAATTTCACATTATTAGCCTTAATATAACTTAAAGCAATATAAATACTCTCCTTAATTACATCTCCTAAAGCACCAGTTAAAGTAACATTACCTTTACCGGGATAAATCGTACAAGTAACCTTTAAAATACTACCTCCATAAGGCGTATAAGCAAGTCCATTGACAATTCCTGTCTTCGTATTCTCATCATTTGTAATAAGATTATACCTTGGTGTTCCCAAATACGTTTCGATATCAGATGCATCAACTGTCACCGTTTTCGCCGATTTATCATTATTCATAATAACTTTTCTAATTATCGAATCAATTCTTCGATACAAATCTCTTGCTCCAGCTTCTTTTGTATATGAAACAATAATTTTTTCAATCGCTGCATCAGTAAATTTAATATTTTTAATTTTATATTCCTCAAGTAAATTTGAAATCAAATGATACTTAGCAATATTAACCTTCTCATAAATTGTATAACTCGATAATTCAATTATCTCTAATCTATCTAAAAGAGGCTCTGGAATAAGAGAAATATTATTTGCCGTCAAAATAAATAAAACATTCGATAAATCAAACTCTTCCTCAATATAATTATCACAAAACTTAGCATTTTGTTCCTTATCGAGAATCTCTAACAAAGCCGAAGCTGGGTCTCCTTTATAATCTTTTGTAAGTTTATCAACTTCATCAATCAAAAATACCGGATTACAAGTCTTAGCTTTTTTCATTTTCTGAATAATTTTACCTGGACTAGCACCAACATATGTCCTTCGATGTCCTAATATTTCCGACTCATCGCTAATGCCGCCCAAAGAAATTTTAACAAAATCCCTATTTAATGCTTTGGCTATTGAACTAGCAAGTGTCGTTTTACCAACACCAGGAGGCCCAACTAAACAAATAATTGGACTATTTGATGTATTAGTCTTTTTCTTAACCGCAATAAACTCAATAATTCTCTTCTTTACCGAATCGAGACCAAAATGCGTATCGTCAAGTACTTCTTCAATCTTTTTAATATCCGTATTATCTTTCGACTTCTTATTCCAAGGAAGAGATAATAACCAATCAATATAGTTTCTAATCGGAGTAATCTCTGGTGAAGCCGGACTTGTAAGCGAATACCTATCAATTTCTTCTAATAATCGTTTTTCAATATTTGGAGGAAGATCCATTTTTGCCATTTTTTCTTTAATTTTTGCAATATCTTCTTCCTTAATATCAACTTCTCCAAGTTCCTCTTTAATAAGCCTAATCTTTTCTTTAAGCATATATTCTCGTTGTTCTTCTTCTAATCTCGTCTTTAAATTATCTTCAATTTGATTTTCAAGCTTTACCGTTTCAATTTCTTTCGTCAAATCTTCAATTATTGCTCTAATACGATACATCGGATTAGTCATTTCCACATATTTAATTAAATCCTGATATTCCAAAGGTAATTCCGACACAATAATATCTGAAAGTTTTCCAATACTTTTAACATTAGATATTCTTCCTAAAACCGTATTTGACATATAAGAAGAAATATCGACATACTCATCTAATTTACGATATAAAATCCTTTTTAAAGCACTAGCTTCAACTTCACTATAATCATATTCTTTAGTAGGAATGACAAAAGCCGAAACAAGCCCTTCATCTTCAAAATAATTTAATACTTCAACTCTATCGATACCCGTAATTACAACGCGCATAATACCATTAGGAAGTTCTAACTTTGACTTAATTTTACCCAATACACCAATTTTTGAAAGCGTTTCTAAAGAAGGAGCCTCTTCTAAAGGATCCGTAAGATTAAGAAGCAAAAGATGCCCATCATGTGTTCGTTCAGCATAATTAATTACCTTTTTATCATTATCGAGTGTAAACTCTAACCTTAATTCATTATAAGGAAGAAGAACAACTTCTCTTAGATACAATATTGGTAAATTAGTTTCCATCATGTTGTAACCCTCCGTCAAAGAAAAATACATCTCTAATAATAATTATCAATTTAGAGATGCATCACTTCCTTTTCTTGAGTACTTATAATAGCATAAAAAAAAAATATATCAAGTACTTTTGACATATTTTTTTCACTTTTTTTCTTCTCCTTGAAGTATTAAATTTTCCCTTATTTTATCTATTTCCAATAACTGTAAATTTTAATCAGGAAAATCCATTTTTGTAACAATCATTACCCCTTCCTTTTCTTCAATTGTTACCTTACCAAGTTTATATACATAATCATAATTAGAACACTTATCCAAGCTCTCTAAAGTACATTTACTCTTATCCGTTAAATATTCATATGCAATATTAGCGCTTACTTTACTATCGGTAGCACTAGTAATTTCAATATCGTAGTTCCCTGTATATAATTCTTCTCTTCCCTTTTGAGCATAACCACGGCAATATAATTGACCATCAATTTCATAATAATTATCATAATATTTAGGATTATCAAAATCAGATAATTCGAGTTTAAGTTTAATCAAATCTTCATCGAGAAAAGATAAAAGATATTCTTTTAATTCATTGATTGTCTTAAATTCCGACTTTAAATATTCGCCTTCCATATCACCAGGAAAAGAAATAGTCTTACTACCATTCGTTTTACCACAATATGCTTTTGATAAATTCCCTTCATAATAATCGAGAGCCTTTGCTACACTATCTTCCATTCTTTTCTTGTCTTGCTCCGAATAATTATTTTTTTTAATATAAGTACCACAGGCATATCCTGTATAAGAGCTTCCTCGTTTTTTATACGTTACCTTATACCAATTCTTACAAGTCTCATTTTCTCCTACTTCTTCTTCAATTGTTACTTCCTTATAACACGAAAGTCCATCGATAATACTTCCATCAATTGAGTTGCGGACATTTAGAAGTGAAGTATTATCGTCACATGAAACATAACCAATATTACTATTACTTTCATTTTCCTGTGGACCAGTCGATACGCTCATGTCTCCACTTTCATTATCATTATCGATATTGTTATTAGAACTATTATTACCTACCAAAAAATAGACAAGTAAAATTACTAATAAAACAAGAAGAACACCAATTACAACATATAAAATAATTCTTTTTTTCTTATCATCATTACCATTTAAAGAATGTTTGATATTATCATTCCTTTCTTCATCTTTTACTTCAGGAACTTCTTCAATTTGTTTTTCTATATCATTCATATGTACCTCCCACCTATAATATAACACATTTTTCTCAAATAAACACAAAAACTTTAATCAAAATAAAGGTACTAACTCTAGTACCTTACGATGTAATTTTAACATATTCAAGTCTAAGTTTATCCGCTACTGTCACAATAAATTCCGAATTAGTAGGTTTTGCCTTATCGATATCGACACTATGTCCAAAAACATCTTCCATCAAATCCCAATTACCACGATTCCATGATACCTCAATAGCATGTCTTATTGCTCTTTCTACTCGTGAAACCGTCGTATCAAATTTAATTGCTAACTCTGGATACAATTCTTTAGTAATTCCTCCAATAATTTCCGGATTATCATAAACCATCGAAATAGCTTCTCTAATATATTGATAACCTTTAATATGCGCAGGCATTCCAAGTTCATGTAATAGTTTACTTATCGACTTTTGTAAATTATTACTGTATAAATTAACGCTCTTCTTATCCATTTCCGTAAAAGTATCAATTATCTTATCTTCCAAATCAGATAGATCAAAAGGTTTTAAAATATAGTAATTAACACCAAATTCACTTACCTTTCTAATCGTATCAGGAGCATTATAAGAAGTTGCTACAATAATATTACTTGCTACCCCAAGTTCCTTAATCTCCTTTAAGACATTCATACCATCTTTCTTTGGCATTATCAAATCGAGGATAATTAAATCATATTTCAAATTACCATCTTTAATTATTTTAATTCCTTCTTCGCCATCATACGCTTTTCCTACAATTTCAATCTTTGAATTATCCTCAACATAATCCTCGACCATTCCTACTAAGTTTATGTTGTCATCAATCATTAAAACTTTAATTTTTTCCATTTTTCTCAATCCTTCTTTCTTTCATGTTTTAATTGTACTACTAGGAATTTGCGAAATATGTCGAATTATCCTCCTTCTATAAAAAATAGAGAAATATTTGTTGATACTTCTCTATTTAATTATATTCTACTAATTATTTTTTCTACTTCTTTAATATCCGAAGATATTTTTCCAATCAGTACCCCATCTAAATTTTCGATACCGATAATTTCCTCAATATTTGAACTATCGACTGAACCACCATATAATATTCTTGCCTTTTGTCCAAACTTATCTTCCAAATATTTCTTAACAAACTTTATAACTTCCTCTATTTTTTCTCTTTTAGGAAGAGCACCAGTGTCAATAGCATAAATAGGTTCATAAGCAAATGTTATACACTGAATATTTTGAATATCTTTAAGATAAGAATCCAATAGTTTAGGTAAAACATCACGATAGTCTTCATCCATATTTTCTCCTAAACATACAATTGGAAAAATATTAGCATCGAGAGCCGCAATCAATTTTTCATTGACAATTGATGGGTTTTCTTTAAACTCCGCTACCCTTTCATAATGGCCCACTAACGAATATTCTATCCCAAGAGATTTCAACTGATCAGTTGATATTTCTCCCGTATGAGAAGCATCGACCGCAGAATGAAAGTTTTGTGCAGCTACTGGAAAATCCGAATTATTAACGAATGCTTCCAAATAAATATTTGATGGGCATACAATAACATCATTTTCCGTTTCAATATTATTTAACCTTTCAATATAAGGATAAACTTCATCATACAAAAGACTCATTTTATGATTCAGAAGAATTAATTTTCTCATTTTTCTCTCCCTTTCCCCAAGCAATAGCTAGTATTCCCCCAACAATAAGTGGAATGTAATAAGTAACAAAACGCCAAATAAGCATATAAGCCATAATCTCTCCCTCTAAAATCAAATTGGCAAAAAGATAAAGGAAACAGTATTCAGCAGCTCCACTATTACCTGGTGTAATAATAAGTAAACACATCATTCTCGCATAAGTAGATAAAATAAAGAGATTAATAACACTTATATGATTAATATTAAGTGCAAGTGCAACTGGCCATGCTGCTAACATCAAAAATGCTAACGATAAAATGTTCAAAATAACAAGATTTACAAATAATTTTTTATCCTTTTTTAATTGGTCGACACCTTCGTTAAAATTATCTAAAAAACTATCGAGCTTTTTCTGCACACTATCTAAATCTTTTACTATCTTTATTTTATTTAAAAATAATAAACCTTTCTTCATAATAAAATTATTAAAACTTTTATTATATACAAGTAAAAAGCAAAAGCCCAAAATTACCAAATTGACAATAAAGTTTAATGTAACTGATGATCCAACCAAACTTGTATTTGGAACAATATCCGTAAATAAATTTAAAATAACCGCGATAAAATTAATAATTATCAATGAAATCTGGTATAAAATAAATTTTTGAACAGATATGTTTGAAGCTTTACCATAAGATATACCTGTCTGTTTCAAATAGAATATTTCAAAAGATTCTCCACCGACAGCACTAGGAGTAATACCTGCAAAAAAAGGATAAATAAGCGAAATTTGAACCATTTTAGAAAGTTTGCAATCCTTTCTTTCCTTTCTTGCTAAATAATAAGTAGCAAGCCCAATAAAGTATTTAGAAACAAAAACAAATAAAATTCCGAGGATAAGATAAAATATATTAACTCGCGATAAAGTATGGATAATTTCCATATAATTATCTTTAAGTGAAAAATATAAAACGAAAACAAAAAGGACAATAACAAATATCAAATATATTTTAATTTTATGCTTTTCCATCATCAATCACACCAATACCTACTAAATTTCTATCTTCCAAATATTTCATTGTTGCTCCACCACCTGTCGATACATGATAAAAAGAGTCTGCAAAACCAAGTTTGTTGACCGAAGCGGCAGTATCTCCACCACCTACTACTGTCTTAATTTTATTCTTATCAAGTATTTTAAATACCTTTTTTGTTCCATTTATATATTTATCATCTTCAAACATTCCCATTGGTCCATTAACAATAACTCTCTTTGCTAAAACAAGTTCTTTTTCAAATAACTTAATTGTTTTAGGCCCAATATCGTATCCAATATCATCATCATTAAAGTCTTTTATGTCCTTATTTCCATCTTCTGTTACAAAATCAACTGGTAAAACAATTTTATCACCATACTCTTTTAACATTTTTTTACAAAAAGAAAGATGCTCATCACTGACAATTGATTTTCCTACATTATATCCACATTCTTTTAAGAAAGTAAAAGACATTGCTCCTCCAATAAGAAGTTTATCGGATATCTTAAGAAGACTCTCGATTAAAACAATTTTATCGTCAACCTTTTTACCACCTAAAATAGTTATAAAAGGATGCGATTTAGCATCTAAAATAGCATCAATTTTACTTATTTCTTTCCAGACAAGAAAACCAATTCCACTAGGTAAATACTTTGGTATCCCTGTTACTGAAGCATGATTACGGTGACAAGAACCATAGGCATCATTAATAAAAATATCGCCAAGTGAAGCCCAATATTTAGCAAGTCCTTCATCACAATTTGATTCTTTTTTACCATCTAAATCTTCATATCTTGTATTTTCTATAAGTAAAACATCGCCAGGTTTTAAATTATCAACCATTTCCGTAAGTTTATCACTTCTCGTATCAGGAGAAAATAAAACCTCTTTTCTCAAATATTCAGATAATCTTACTGAGACCGGATAAAGACTATTCTTTTCCTTATCTTCTTCTGTTTTAACTTTACCCAAATGTGATAACAAAATAACTTTTGCTCCATTTTGTATAGCATATTTAATTGTTCTAATACTAGACCTAATTCTTGTATCATCAGTTATAACATTATCCTTAATAGGAACATTTAAATCACATCTAATGATAACTTTCTTACCCATTAAATCAAAATCTTTTATTGTTTTTTTCATTTTTACCTCAATAGTAATTGTAGCATAATTTAAATTATTAGTCTATATTTTGTTGACATTTAATAAAATTAAATGAGGGATAGCATGAAAAATATCATTGAATTTTACTACAATATACGTATCGATAAACTCCATAATAAAGATGGCTATTACTTTTTTAATATTGGCTCTAAATCCTTTATATTAAAGCCTTATAACGATAATGAAGCTCGAATTCAAAATATCTTTAAACTATCTACATTAATTGAAAATCAAATAAAATTTGACCATATTATTTTAAATAGATATAATAGCCCCATTTCCAATATTGAAAATATTCCCTATATTTTAATTGAACACAAAAGTAATAATATTCTTAATTTACCTAGTATCTCCAATATTTCTAATGTACCTATAACTAGTTCCAAAGAATTAAGTAACCTTGAGCGAAATAATTGGGAAATCCTTTGGAGTAATAAAATAGATTATTATGAAATGCAAATCATGGAAAATAAAAAAAAATATCCCCTCATCAGAGAATCATTTGATTATTTTGTCGGCATGGGAGAAAATGCTATCTCATATCTTGTAAATACCAAATTAGAAGCCAAACCTACTATGTACGATAATAAAGTTCCATCTCATAATAATTTAAATGAATCACTATACGATCCTTCAAATATTATTTTAGATCATAAAGCTCGTGATGTTGCCGAGTATATAAAATATTGTTTTTGGCATAATAATATAGATAATCTTTTTCCTAATTTAGATGAATATTTTCGTCATAATTACTACTCCGCATATGGAATTCGTGTCCTCTTTGCTAGATTAATATATCCCAGTTTCTACTTTAATATATATGATCAAATCATTACCGGAAAAGAAGAAGAAAGTGCCCTAAATCCCATTATTGACCGTATTACCGACTATGAATACTACCTTTATAGTATCTATCTTTATTTTTTAAAATATTACGATATTCCACCAATTGAATGGTTAAAAAAATGAGGGCTAATCCTCATTTACAACCTTAACAACTTCAGGTATCTCATTTACAAGTGCTGTTTCGATACCATCTTCCAATGTCGATGCAGCAAGTTCACAATTAGAACAAGCACCAACTAATGTAACATATACAACACCATTTTCATATCTGTTAAAACGAACAGAACCACCATCATTTTCCAAGTATGGTCTAACTTTATCTAAAACTTCCTTAATTCTCTTTTCAATATCTTTATTTTCCACTTTCATCACCCAAAAAGTATTATATATTTTTTAATTCAAAATTACAACAAAATATTCTAAAAACATCGAAAAAGTGTTATAATAAAATACATCGAGGAAAGTATTATGGAAAAAGTAAAGAAAAATGATGTTATCAAAGCCACTGTAACTGGTGTTCAAAAATATGGAGCTTTTGTAAGTACTGATAACTACGACGGATTAATTCATATTTCAGAAATATCGTATGGATATGTTAAAAATGTCAATGATTATTTAAAAGTTGGCGATAATATTTATGCTGAAGTTGTCGAAGTTGATGATAAAGATAATCATTTAAAATTAAGTATCAAAGATATTGACTACAAGAATGATGGAACTAAATTAAAAAGAATGGCTGAAACCAAAAGTGGTTTTAAACCATTAAAAGATAATCTCGAACTTTGGATTAATGAAAAGATTAAAGAAATAACTGATAAAATGTAAAATTTTACTTGACAAATAGTAATATAAAATGATATATTATTAAGTGTCATGAGACATGGGCGCTTAGCTCAGTTGGTTAGAGCACCTGCCTTACAAGCAGGGGGTCATAGGTTCGAGTCCTATAGCGCCC
>CANRJI010000023.1 GCA_947630885.1 uncultured Bacilli bacterium | reverse complement strand
ATAGTTAATTTATGACTTAATAATAATTTATGATGATATCTTTTCTTCATATTGTCACCTTCCTCTCATTAAAAAAGGCTATGAAAAAATCTAGTACTTACATACTAGTTACTTCATAGTCTAATTCTATTTTATTTATTAATTTATAAGGCTTACAAGCCCCCCCCCCCAGATTAACATATTGTTAACTTGGCATAAGAAAAAGTGATAACATATATTACTTACTTTAATCATGTTACCACTCTCCTATCATGATTTAATTTTAACATAAATTAGAATTATTTACAATAGATTTATCTACCAAAAGCCAAATAACAGATAAAAGTAACGTATAAAATAGTTAAGATAATACCGTTAACTCTTTCTCTCTTCGAATACTTATCTGGGACACCTGCTAACATAGCAAGAAGAATGCCACCAACTAATCCTCCTACATGAGCGGCATTATTAATAGATGGTGTCATAAAACCAATTACCAAGTTAACCAAAATAACCGGAATAATTGATGTTCTAAGTTTAGCGCCAAGATAAGTTCGATAATAATATCCAAAGTAAAGAAGCGCACCAAGCAATCCAAAAATAGCACCACTTGCTCCTGCCGATATTGTATTATGATAAAAAGCAAGGGATAAAATACTACCACATAGACCACTTATAATATATATTAACAAATATTTAGCCTTACCAAATAAGCTTTCCACTTCTCTACCAATAATATAAAGAGAATACATATTACATAGGAGATGAATAACTCCAATATGTAAAAACATCGAAGTAAATAGTCGATAATACTCTCCACTCTTGACTAATAAATCTGAACTTGCACCGAATCTTACAAGGGTATATATATCTTCACTACCATTACCCAATACATACATAAGTAAAAAGACAATAACACAGATAGCCATAATTGCATAAGTAACAATTGGCTTTTTATAAGAAAATATTTTTTCCGCTACCTTATTACGCTTTTCACTTTTTCTATTAATCCCATCTGTAACTTTTATAAAGTAACTTAATCCGTCCTCTTTTCTTTCCGTCTTTTGAACAATATTAGGAAATATACTAATTAATCTTGGATTATTAATATCTTTTTCTTTTTTAATTAAAAAGTCATCTTTGGAAAGCAATTTATCATCTTCAACATCAGTATATATATTTAAAACTTTAACTTTAAAAGATAATGTTTTTTTCTTAACTTCTTTTACTACTCTACTCAATTTAAATTTATCAAAATCAAGTTGTTCTTTATTGTGAATATGATGAGAAACAATTCGAACTATTTTATAGTCATTATCCAAATTCTCTAACCATACTTCATCATTAACACCATGAATAATCATCGGATTATAATTTTCTTCCGTAATAAAATAGTTGATTAAATTCATAATTAATAAATCATCACTTCTAAATACAATTTCTTCCATATCTATTCCTCCGCATGTATATTATAACAGAAAACAAAAAATAAATAAAGTATCACTTTACTTTCACGATAATTAGACTTTCTAATATAATATTGATGAAAGGAGACTAGTCTTATGTACAATCGAAGAATGATGAATATGGGTGGAAATCGAATTGGTGGTGGATTCTTTGGCCCATTTATTCTTGGTGGAATAACAGGAGGCTTACTTGCACCTGCTTTTTATCCTAGACCATATTATCAGGGACCAGGTTATCAGCCATATCCACCATATCAACCTTACCCACCTTATTACTATTAAAGCACATTTAGTGCTTTTTTATTTGCCAAAAAGCATACAATTTGATACAATAAAAGCATGAAAAAGTTTAATATGATTGATGAAGATTTTATTTGTGAAAATTGTGGTAAACAAGTTGCAAAGCTTAACTATACCGCTCGTGACCATTGTCCATATTGTCTATATTCCAAACATTTAGACATAAATCCTGGCGATCGGCAAAATACCTGTCATGGTCTTATGAAACCAATTGGTATTGAAAAATTTAAAAACAGCTATAAAATAGTTTATAGCTGTGATAAATGTCATTGTACCCATAAAAACATTATGGCTATCGATGATAACTTTGATTTAATTATCAAATTATCAAATATTGACAATCATTAAAATCCTGTAAATATAGGAAGTAAAAGTATAAATACGAGAAGAATAACAATAATAAGTATTACCATTTTAAATTCAGAACCAATATTAAATTGTATCTTCTTTTTTTTTGGTGTTCCATTATTTCCTACATACGTTCTTTGAACATATTGATTATTTCCTTGAGGTATATTATTTTGTCTAGTTATAGCATTATTAACTACCTGTGCTTGCTCCGTTTCAACGTTAGAAGTTACAATATGACTTTTTGGAGCTTGATAAGCATTCGTTGGTATTTGAACACCATTACTATTAACCACATCAGTAGCATCAGATTTTGAAGGTTTACTGTTTGTCGAAGCAATTTGAATATTTACATCCATCATGTTATTAATGTTTACACTAGGATTCCCAATTACGGTATTTAAATTACCTGAAGCACGATATGGCGTAACATTAGAATTATTATTATTTTCGTTCATTCAAATACCTCCTTATCTCTCACAGAAAAAATTTAGGTAACCCTAAATTTATAAATTCCAATTATTATTATTACTCTCCATTTGTTGTCCACTTACAGCAGATTTCATTGAATTAGGATTTGGCATCATTCCAGGCATTCCTTGTATTTGAATATCAGGATTAGGTATTGGACTAGCGCTAGGAGTCACATTAGGTTGAGCACTTACATTTACCCCTAAAGGAACTACACCATTATCAGGGCCAATATTTGGATTCATATTAGGCACAGAACTAGGCATTACATTAGCAGTTGGTCCAGCAATGTTATTTCCCATTAAATTAGGAACAGGTTCATTTACCGGATTAGTATTAACCGAATTAACATTCATCATATTATTTGGAACTTGATTTACAACAGCATCAACTGTATTAGTATTTGGCATTAAATTTCCACTTACCATAGGCTCAGGTACTGGTGCTGGTGTTGGAACTGCACCACCCATCATATTAACATTAGTACTTGGTGCCACCGCATTAGGTAAAGACACGCTACCATTATTAATTGCAGGTGTCGGTTCAACGACAGGACTAGGCGCTGTACTATTATTTACAAGAGAGGTACTTTGAACAGGCTTTGGAATTACAACTTCTCTTGGTGCAATTTTAGGTGTTTGTTCATCTGATGGAACAAAAAACGTATCATTATTACCATTGTTAACACTCATATCTTGACTAGGCATCATATTATTTACCTGTGAATCATTTGGCACTGTCATATTACTCATGTTATTCATATTGTTCATATTATTAAAATTATTCATCTCGTTCATATAAGCCATATTATTCATGCCACTCATGTCATTCATATTATTACCATAATTACTCATGCCCATATTCATATTATTAAAGTCAGCATAACCATTATTAAAATTATTACCGTTCATTCCCATATCCATACTAGGCATCTGATTCATATTTCCAAAATCATTCATACCCATTCCCATATTAGGATTATTATTCACTTGAGGTGCTGCATCAGATCTTTCACGTTTCTTTTTCTTTCTCTTTGTATCAGCTAAAAAGCCAATAACTGTAATTAATAATATTACAAGTACAACCAAAATCCACACATAATATTCAAGTAAAAAATCAATAACTCCATCCATTATTTCTATCCTCCCCTTTTACTCTATTTTTAGAATAACACAAAACACCCTAAAAAGCAAGCACGTCATGACATTTTTTCCATAATATTTTTATCGACAAAGCCGATACTTTTAGAAGAAAGTTCAAGCGATTCCTTATATTTTCCTCTTTTAAATAATTCTTCTGCCTTTGCAAGTGCTACATCAATTTCTTCATAACTGCTTCGATAACGATTTCCATATACAATCATTTTTTCAGCCATATTGACCGTTTTTATCATATCATTTGTCTTATTATAAATCTTAAAAACCAAATCTCTAGCCGTATCAACCCTTATATTCAATATTTTAATAACAATCGGTTTTTTTTGAAGTTCTTTCACAATCTCTCTAATAGCATCTTGTGCTTCCGAAAGCTCAATATAATAACTGCTAGGTATAACAGGTATCTTATAACTCTTAAGTTTATATTTCGATTTATTTAGTAAATCTTCAATTGTTGCAAGTTGTTCTTTTGCTCTTGTCTCATCATCCTTCATACTCGTAATAGATCTTAATTGAAAATCCAAATCATCTTGTAATCTCGAAAGCTTTAATGATAGACCATCTAATTCATCAACTAGTTTTGAATAAGCAAAAGTTCTCATCTTACCTTGTTCATTTAAAATTTTATAATCCTTATTAATATTTTCTAAGTTTTTACTTAACAAACTAAATTTATTAATATCTTCATCTGATAAATTATAATTATACTTTATATCATCTATTTGAAGATAAATATCCCTAACAACTTTATTAATATTATCAATTTTATATCCTAACTCTTTAATATTTTGTTTAAATAAATCTTTGCATTCTTTCTCTTTATCAAAATCATTATAAAGACCATTAAAATAATCCATAAAAGTCTTAAGTTCAATAAGAGCGTCTCCCATTTCTAACTTCTTTAAGTTTTCGATAATAGCTTCAAGTTTATTTCTAATTTCTTTAATGTTATATTCAAAATTTAAATAATCCAAAGGATAGCCATCTCTTTGCATTCTAAAATAAAAAGTTGTCGCTTCTTCAATTTTATTAGGTACAATTTCTGTCGCCATTAAAACAATTGTTGGAGCATCATTTACTATTTTACCCATTCTATTAATGCTGTCATCTAAAGAATTAATTCTTTTTTCTACCGATACATAGTCATTATTATCCATTGCCTTTTCAAATTCTGCGAAAAGTTTATCGATTCGATCAAACTCATTTTCGACATAAATAGCAACTTCTCCATATTCCTTTTTCGTTCTTTCAAATTTATTTTGTTGTTCTCTATAGACAATTTTTAATTTCGTAATTAGTGCTCGATTTCTTTCTTCTGATTGTGTAATAATCTTAACTTCTTCGAGTAAAGAATCTGTTTTTTTCTTTAAATCGCGAAGTTCCATTTCAATTACAGCAATCTTTCTTGTCGCCTGTTTATAGTCCTTTCGATCTACTAAAAAGTCAGCATCAGATATCGAATCAGTAAGTGATGGTATCTTTTCATCTCTAATTAAAACAAAAGTATTGTTCCAATCATCTAATTTTTCTTTCAAATTATCTGTTTTAATAAGTTCTTTAACCTTTGAAATTTCACTTAAGACAGGAACTCCAAGTAAATTATTTTTTTCTATATCTAAATTTTCAATTACTTTTTTATACTTCTTACTTTGATTATTTTTAATAATAAAAATCGTAACTATTATTAGGGTAACTGTTAGCAAAAGAGAAAGCACTGTAATTAGCAAGACACTATCCATTTGTTACCACTCTCCTATTCATAGAATATCTTACCACAAAAATAATAATTTTAAAATAGTTTTATTATTCTTTTCTTATTTTACTTTTTCAATAATATCTCTTGCCGCAACTAAACCAGTCGCTGCAGCTGTTACAATATTACCTGCTTTTCCAGCCCCATCGCCAATAAAATATATATTTTTATCTTTAATTTTAAATTTATTGTCCGTTTCAATTTCATTACTGAAAAACTTTATCTCTGGTCCATATAATAAAGTCTCATCATTATTGACACCAGGTATTATCTTATCAAGTTTTTCTAGTCCTTCTAATATATTAGTAATAATACGATGTGGTAATACCAAAGCCAAATCACCCGCTACACAATCCTTTAATGTTGGTTCGATAAAACCTTTATCAATACGATGCCATTCACTTCTTCTACCACTTCTTAAATCCTTAAGTGTTTGAATAATAGGCTTTTGATTACCTAGAACATTAGCAATTTGAGCAATACTTTCACCATATTGTCTCGTATTAGTGGTCGGTTGTGTAAGTGTAACCTTACTAATAAAAGCAAAGTTACTATTATTCGATTTAACATCTTTTAATGAATGCCCATTTACACATATATAACCATAATAGTTTTCTTTAGCTACAAATCCACCGGGATTAGTGCAAAAAGTTCTTATTTCATCACTATAAGTATCTGTCTTAATAAAAATAGTTGGGTCGTAGATAACACTACAAATATCTTCAAGTATTTCCTTTCTTACTTCGACACGTACACCAATTTCAATACTTTGTGAATTATATGGAATATTATTTTTATCAGCATATTCTTGTGTCCACTTAGCTCCTTCTCTTCCTGGAGCCACAATTACATAATCAGAAATAAGACTTTCCGTATCTTTAAAATGTTCATAAATAACCTTATATTTACCATTTTCTTCTATTACATCAGTAACATTAGTATTATCGCATAACTTGACACCTGCTTCTTCTAAATATGAAGAAAATTCTTCAATATATTTAGGTAAGTGATCACTACCTAAATGCTTTTGTTTAATAAGAAGAAGTCTCGATCCTTGAAGAGCAACTTTCTTCTCAATTTCTGTAGCTTCGTCCATATTTTATGGAAATACTTCACTATCCATATGAAATTTATTAAATATCTCTTCCGTTTCATCAATTAATTTATATGCTTCTGAATATGACATGTATTTAAATAAATCTGATTTCCCAAGTTTTGGTATAAAGTTAAGTTTTCCATCCGAAAAAGTACCCGCTCCGCCATATCCACTTAAAATATTACAAGGTTTACAGTTAACACATGGTTTTTTATCCCTATTCATTGGACAAAAACGATTTTTAACACTCTTTCCCTTTTCCAAGATAGCAATTTTTAAATCTTTCTTTTTGGTAATAAGTTCATAAGCTGCAAATAATCCCGCAGGACCTGCTCCAACAATAATAACATCATATTTTTCCATAATTGTACTCCACCTACCTACAACTAAATTTTATCATATAACCCCAAATAAGTAAACAAAAAACACACCCGTTTTCTTATCTTTACCAGTGTGTTTTTTTCTTGTTTTTTTCTTTTATCTTGTCCATTCAAACTCAAAATCGAGAATACGAACCGTATCTCCTTCTTCAATTCCCATTTTCATAAGTTCATCATCGACACCCATTTTTCTAATTTTATTCGAAAATCTATCATAAGCTTCTTCCGTATTAAAGTCTGTCATTTTAAATAACTTTTCAATCTGTTCTCCTCTTATAACAAATACATCCTTATCTTTCGTAATTGTAAAAGGCTTTTCCTCTCTAAATTTATATAAAACATGACTTTCTAAAGTACTCTTTTCAAATAAATCTTCATTTACTATTTCCTTAGTCATCTCAGATAATTTATTAATTACTTTATCTAAACCTTCATTAATAATCGCCGACACTTCATAAATATCAGCTTCCTTCATTTTTTCACGGAATTTTTTCAAATTTTCTTTAGCCTTTTCTCCATCCATTTTATTAGCAATAATTATCTCCGGCTTCATAAGTAATTTAGCACTATAAGTTTCTAGTTCTTTTCGAATAGCAACATAATCTTCGTAAGGATCTCTTCCTTCCTCACTAGACATATCGATAACATGAGCAATAATTTTTGTTCTTTCGATATGTTTTAAAAATTTATGCCCTAGTCCTACTCCTTCGCTAGCTCCTTCGATAAGTCCCGGAAGATCAGCAACAACAAAAGCATTATCTTTTGTTTTAACGACACCCAAATTAGGAGATAATGTCGTAAAATGATAACTAGCAATCTTTGGATTAGCATTCGATATCATCGATAAAATAGTCGATTTTCCAACAGATGGCATTCCTACTAAACCGACATCAGCCATCATTCGAAGTTCAACTTTAATTTTCCGTACTTCGCCAGGCTCCCCTTTTTCCGCATAAGATGGACAAGGGTTACTGCGGGTAGCTAAGCTGACGTTTCCTCTTCCACCTCTTCCACCGACCGCAATAATTGCTTCTTCACCATTTTTTGTCAAATCGGCAATTAAAGAGCCCGTATCCACATCTGTAACTGTCGTTCCCATTGGAACTTTAATAATAACATCTTCACTATTAGCACCATTTTGTGCTTTACCTTCGCCATTATTTCCATTTGGTGCCTTAATTTTTTTCTGAAAGCGTAAATCAATTAATGTCTTAAGACCCGAATCAGCTTTAAAAATAATATCGGCTCCTCGTCCACCACTGCCACCGAATGGTCCACCCATAGGAACATAACTTTCTCTTCGAAAGGCCATACATCCATTTCCACCACTGCCGGCCTCTACTACCATTGTAACTTCATCAACAAACATTGTATCATCTACCCTTCGTATTTAACTTTATACATGATAACTAAATATAAGATAATACCAAGTATTACATATATTCCTGACACCCACATAATTCTAAGCCAGTTTATTTTTTTCTTTTCTTTCATTTTTCCAACCTCTAATTTTAACCACAATTATATCATATATTTCTTCCAAGAAATCAATAATATACGTATCGACAAATCCCAATAAAGTTATCAAAACAATGCTTAATATACCAAATTTTGAAACCAAAAACAAGTCTGGAAGTAAAATTAATAACTCAAAAAAGGAAATTGTACAAAATATCAATAAAATTTTTCTCCATAAATTAAGTGGTTTACATATCGTATAAAGTAATCTAAGGGTAATAAACCCAGTTAGTGAAACAATAACAATTCGATATAATTCAAAATTTTGTTTAAAAATATTACAAAACATAATAACAATAAAAATATTTAAAACAACCGTTATTCCATTAGGTAAAGCATTTCTAAATACTTTCCAAATAAAATCTCTACTCACTTTCGTATAATTAGGTTCCAGTGCTAAAAAGAATGATGGTATTCCTACACAAATCGAACTAATTAACGAAAGTTGTATTGGATAAAAAGGATATTCGTAAGATAACCCAATCGATAAAAGAGATAATAAAAGTGAATACGTCGTCTTAATTAAATACATCGATGCTACTCTCTCAATATTGTTAACAACCCTTCTTCCTTCATTAACAATACTCGGAAGAACAGAAAAATCACTCGTTGTCAGTACCACTTCCGCGGATGACTTCGCAGCACTAACTCCTGTTCCCAAAGCAATACCACAGTCTGCTTCTTTAAGACCTAAAATATCGTTAACTCCGTCACCAATCATCGCTACCGTATTATTTTCTTTTAAAGCCTTAATAACTAGTTGTTTTTGTGATGGTGTCATTCTACCAAAGACCACTATATCTTTTACCATTTCTACTAATTTAGCATAATCTTTTGGTAAATCTTTACCTTCTATATATTTATCGTAACCATCAAAATTAAGTTGTCTTAATATATTAGATACCGTAATAGGATTATCTCCTGATATAATTTTAATATCGACACCTTGCTCTTTAAAATATTTTAACGTATCACCCGCTGACTCTCTTATATTATCTCTAATGATAATAAAAGCAAGTATTTCTATCTTTTCCCCTTTTCCTCTAGCAAGTGTAATAATTCTATTTCCCTTTTCAATATGTTCATTAAGTTCTTCATAATCTGTTATTTTTTTATCAGTAATATATTCCAAAGCTCCAAGATAATACCTATATCCATTTATCTCCGTAATACTACATTTCTTCGCTGATGAAAATGGTATTCTATCCGTTACTTCTAAGTTATTCTTGATACCATATTTTTTCTTTAAAGCAATATCGGTTGAATTATTCCCTTCTTCCGTATTAATATTAGCAATTATTTCAGGAACATCAATCTTTTTATTCAAAGTAACTAAATCGACAACATCCATTGTTCCATCAGTAATAGTTCCCGTTTTATCGAGACATAATATATCCGTACATGATAAAATTTCAATTCCATGTAATTTTTGAATAATAACATTTTTCTTCGCCATTTTAATAACGCCTGCCGTAAGAGCAATCGATGTAAGAAGGACAAGTCCTTCTGGTATCATCCCAATTATTCCCGCTACGGCACCTAAAATAGCCTCACTATACGTTTGTCCACTATAAAAATATTGCGTTACAAAAAGTAATATTCCAACTGGAATAATAAGAAAAGTAATAATTTTTAAAATTTTATTAATAACATTTTGTAAATAGGAAGAATTATCTTTAATCTCTGAAGCATCTTTAACTAAAGTATTGACATAACTACTTCTTCCAACCCCAACTACTTTAGCATAAGCACTACCGCTAGTGACGATTGACCCCGACATAATCTTGTCATTTTTTTTCTTCATGACCGCATCTGCTTCACCAGTAATAATCGATTCATCAACTTCAAGATTACTCGAATGAACAACTTCCAAGTCAACTAAAATCGAATCACCAGACGATAAATATAAAATATCATCGAGAACAATTTCCTCTTTCGTAATTTCAATTTTCTCTCCATCTCTTATCGCCGTAACCTTATCACCCTTAGTTACTTTAATATTATCGAGAATTCTCTTAGCCTTTAACTCTTGATAGATAGCAATAACTGTATTAAAAATAATTATTCCGACAAAAGTCACATTTTGTACAGAACCCGTTGTCAAAACAAGAACCGCTAAAACAATATTTAAAATATTAAATAAAGTTACTGTATTAGAAATAATTATTTCCTTTGTACTCTTGGTATACTTAATTTTTTCATCATTTGCTAGTCCATTATTTTTTCGATATTCTACTTCATGACTACTAAGTCCATTCATAAAGTGCCTCCTATTTAAAAAAGGGGTAACTACCCCTATTATCTACTAAAGTATCCTCCGCCGTAATCAATAAGAGAAGGGAAATTAAATATGTTTCTTGGATTAAATGAAAAATTATCAAAATTATAAGCATTATGTCCATAGGCAAGTCCAAAATGTAAGTGTGCTCCTCCCGTACAACTATCGTATGCTGCTGTCGAGCCTCCTCCTACTTCACCAATCTTTGTAAGTGGTGTTACCGCTTGACCTTCGGAAACGGAAATATTAAGTAAGTGCATATATACTGATGTATAAGGAACTCCATTGACACTATGAGATACCCATACAACATTTCCACCGCACCAATAATGATATAATGTTCTGGCAACAACTCCATAAGCCGTCGCATAAACAGTTGTTCCTTCATTTACACAGTCCAAATCGATACCATGGTGTCCACCAGCGGCACCTGACCAGTCTGTACGATTTCCAAATCCAACATATTCACTCGTTACACAACCCCAAGTAAGAGGATAATTCCAACCTGTCGCATTAATCATGCCACCAGTTCCACAAGAAGTAATATCTTCATTATCTTTACATCCTCTATTTTCATATATTTCAATTTGCTTTTTCATATCTTCAATATCTTGTTCAATTGAAGATCCCTCTTGTTTATAATTTTCTAAATTTACCTGAAGAACCGCTATTTTTGAGTTAAGATCATTACTTTTCTTTTCCAACGAAGCCTTTTCATTATTGTATGATACTTTCTTCTCTTCTAAAGTCTTAACTAACGTTTCAAGTTCTTCCATCAAATTAGTATTATATTCTGTAAGCTGTGAAACAATCGAATAACGATATATAAAATCAGTGTAAGAATCAGCTTCAAAAATATATTCTAAATATACATTTTCTCCCGATGATACCTGAAGAAATTTTAGAAGTTCATCCGTTTCTTTCTTCTTTTCCGTTATTTCTTTCTCACTCTTCTGAATATCTTCTTCGGCTTTCTTAATATTACTTTTAATTGTCTCAATATTTGAAGTAATATTATTTATTTCATTAGATAAACTTTTAATTTCAGCATCAGTTAAATTTTTATTTTTACTTGCTTCTGCATACTTTGCTTCTAACGTTGCAAGTTCATCTTTTAAATTTTTTAAAGTTTTAGCTTCTACTCTATAACTAGGAATAATAGCCATCATCATTATTAAAATAACTATTAGTATTTTCTTCACTTTCTATCACATCTTTCACATACAATTATATAGTAAATATTATTATTAGTCAATAAATTAAAAAACCAATTTATAAAAATAGACTAACCATTTTAAAATAATTAGTCTATTAAATTAATCATACTTTATCAAACTGTTATTATAATAAAGATAAATTTAATAGTGAGGGAGGAGTATCAGAAGGGGTAGAAGGTCT
>CANRJI010000022.1 GCA_947630885.1 uncultured Bacilli bacterium | reverse complement strand
TGCCAATGAAATCTTCTTCACTATTGATAAAGCGATACCAATTAGCATCATTGGATAATTCAATTACCATTTTTCGATAGCCAGTTGGAAAGACTTGCTCTTGATAATCTTTATCTTGCTTTAAAAATAAATTCATATTAGGCATAGTAACAACCCTTGCTTCAATAAAATTCTTAAGTAATTCTTCCTTTATTTTAAGAGCAAGCTCTACTTCACTACCAGTAGCAATGATAATTAAATCAAGTCTTGTCTTAACTTCACTTACAATATATGCTCCTCTTTGAACTTTATTTGGACTCGTATATTTAACGGTATCATTATGTCCTTTTGGTAAAACTAAAGCTGCTGGTTTTCCTTCTTTTAATATATTTGTCCAAGCTCCAATTAACTCTTTATAATCACAAGGACGATAAACTGATAAATTAGGAGTACTACGAAGAACTCCAAGTTGTTCGACTGGCTGACTTACGGCTCCTTCATCACTGGCAAGAAGACTATCGTGTGTAAAGATATACGTAACTGGTAAATCCATAAGTGCACTCATTCTTATCGATGACTTCATTTTATCGACAGAAGTAAGAACGGTACTTCCATAACTTCGAATATTTGTGAGGGCAAGACCATTCATGATAGCGCCCATAGCTTCTTCTCTCTTTCCAAAATAGATATTTCTTCCGGCATAATCTTTTTCAGAAAATTCATTTTTACCTTTTAAATAAGCTTTGGTTGTGCCAAAGGAATCAGCACTACCACCAACAAAGTTTGGAATAAATGTTCCTATAACATTCATAACTTGATAGTTAATATCACGCATTGTCTTATCTTCAAATATTTTACTTGAATCGACTACTGCATCGATATCTAAAGATATTCCTTCGCCATCAATTACTAAATTAATAGCATCTTTTTCACTATCGGTGGCATTGGCGATATACATTTCATATTCGGAATACCATTCACGATAGTAGTCTGATATACCACTTTTAATAAATTTCATGGCTGTTTCACGATCTACTTCGCTATAAGAGAAATCTTTTCCACCTTTTAGAGCTACTCTAATGTTTTCAAGATCTTCATCGTCAATCTGTGAGTATATTTTATTGGTACCTGCATATTTTGAATAATTTCCAAAGACGGTATTTACTTTAATTAGTACTGGTTTCTTACTCTTTTTTGCTTTGTCAATCGCGGTCGATATTTCACCGACAGAATCGCCATTTTTGACATTAATTACTTCCCAGCCTACGGAACTAAATTTAGCTGATACATCATCTAACATACATTTATCGATATTTCCATCAGCAGTTACACCATTTGCATCATATAAAACAATCAAATTATTTAAAGATAGAGTACCTGCGAGAGATGCTGCCTCCATGGTAATACCTTCCATTAGTTCTTCTTCGGAGCAAAAAGTATATATATTATAATCGAAAACGGTATTTTTCTTTTTATTGAAAGTTGCTTCTAAATATTTTTCACCAATAGCCATACCAACTGAAGTTGCAAAACCTTGGCCATCAGATCCTGCAGTCATCTCGATACGATGATTTAAATCGTACTCACAAATGCCAGGAAGAGATGACGATAATTTTCGATACTGATGAAGTTCGGAAGCATCATATTCATCTAACAAATAGAACAAAGTAGCATATAATAGTGCTGAAGCACCACCAGAAGCCATAACAAATCGATCTCTATTACACCAATTTTTTCTTTCAAAATCAAATTTTAAGTGATAAGCAAATAAGGTATACAATATTGGTGCCGCACTTAATGAGATACCTGGATTTCCCCCTCCTGCTTCTTTAATCATATCGAGAGTTAATAATCTTATATCGTTAACGATTCTCTTTTCATTTAACTTCATATAACTACCTACTTTCTATACTTTTATTATAGCATGAAAACGACAAAATACAACTAATTTTTGATGGACTTTACTATTTTAGGCGGAAGTGATATAATAATTTTCGTGGAGAGTTGTCTGAGTGGTCGAAAGTGTGAAACTCGAAATTTCATAAACCTTGAGAAAGGTTTCTAGGGTTCGAATCCCTAACTCTCCGCCACTAAGGAAAAAAAGAAGACGAGTAAATTACCCGTCTATTTTTTTATTTAAATATTTATTTAATTTATCAAAGATGACATTCTTATCAAGTGGTTTCAAAATATAATCACAAAATCCATATTTTAGATATTCATCATTATATTCATAACTATTATCTTTCGTAAGTAATAATACATCTGTATTAAAGTTTCTTATCTCTTTTAACTTCTTCATAACTTCGATACCACTTAATGGACTCATCTCTTCATCTAGTAAAATCAAATCATATTTTTCTTTATTTCTTATTTTATCTAGACATTCTTTACCACTAGTAACTATTTCGATATTCATATTTGATTCTTCAAATATTTTTCTAAATATTTTACCACTTGCTTCATTATCATCGACAATTAAAATATTCTTTTTATCATAAACTTTTTCATATTTTTTCAAATTGCTTTCTTCTTCCTCGGCAATTTTTTGATCAATAATTATTTTCATTGTCGTTCCTTTGCCATAATTACTACTAGGTACGATTGCTCCACCTATTAGGGTAATTAATTTTTTAGCGTTATATAGATTATTCTTTAAATCATTATTTTGCTCATCATCACCGTATTTCATAAAGATACGATTTAAATCTTCAGAATCTTCAACAACTATAACTAATCTACATAAATCATTTTTTCGAATGACATTTACTCGAAATTCAACATATCCTCTGTCAGTATAAAGGACAGCATTATCAGTGATCGTAACTAATACTTTCTTTAAACTTACACTGTCGCCATAAAGATATTCTGGTATATCACTAGCAATATTTAATCTAAACTCAATGCCTTTTTTATCACATTTGCCTTTATACATCGTATATACTTCACGAATAATGTTTTTGACATTATATTTTTCATTGTATATTTTAATGCTATTACTCTCAACTTGTGATATATCTAGTATTTCATTTGTCATCGTCGTAAATCTTGCCGTACTACTCTTAATATTACGAACAAAATTATTAATATTTTCGATATTTATTTTCTTATTATCAGTTTCATCTAAGATATCGTCAGCATCTCTATCAATATCTCTCGTAATACCTCTTATTTCATTAGTCATATTATATAAGAACATCGTTTTATCTTCATTGGAACTATCAGATATTTCTTTAGCTCTATGTAATTCTTCAAGCATTTTAATATCAGGGTTCTCAATTGTATGATACATAACAAAAGCAATAAAGATAAGTTCTGGATTAATAAGATAATTTAATGAAGGAACTAAAACTTGCAAAACTAATCCTACCGTTCCTAATATAATTAATAAATATAAAGGAAGATATTTTTTACTTTTAAAGTTCTTATGATTATAGATTACCATAATAATTTCTTCGATAAAACAGATAGCAAACACAAGATAAGTGAAAATAACACTAAGGCCAGATGCAATAGCACTACCATCCGTGGATAATTCGATATCAATTGGAAGAACAACGATAAGAAAGATACCAACATAAATAATAATTTTAAATATTTTCTTTATGGCCTCAGCCTTTCCACCTTTGTTTATAGATATGTATGTAATATAGAATGTAAATATGGTAATCCAAAGAAATAAACCAATTAGATATAATTTATTAAATAATAATGCTATTTGTTTATTAAATGGAAGAGCAGGAGAAATAAATATACCAAGCATCAAACCACTTAATGACATAAAAACATTTGCTAAAAGGAAACCTTTATACGTCTCATCTTCAACTTGATGCAATCTCTTCCTGCTAAAAAAACTTACACAAGTTGAAACAATAACAAGAAGAGCATAGGCATTAATAAGCAAAAAACCTAGTATTTTCTCCATCTATATCACACTCCATTACCTTATTTTAAAACTTTTTTCTTAACACTCTTTTTAACTTTATATATATGTATACTACCAACATTTAAATTAGTTTCATCAACATCGACATTTATTTCACCATCATTTAATTCTTCAGCGCGAAGACGATTAAAGTTTGTCTTACTACTCATTGTAAGCGGAAGTGAAACATGAAACTTAAATTTTGCTGGTATTTGTCTTGAAGACATTTGAGGATCGGCAATGATATAATTATAAACTATATCATTAACTAAATTAATGCAAGCATTATCATCTTCTAATATTGATTTGTCTTTAGGAACGATATGACAAATTGGCATATTTCCTCTTCGGCGATCATCAAAATAATCAACCAAGCAAACGTCCTCAACAGCGGGACATTCAAGTATCTTACTTTCGATATTGTAAGGTTTTACTTTAAATCCATCAAATCTGACAAAAGAACGGTCTTTTCTTTCTTCGTGGAAGAAGATGCCATCACGATTCATGTGAACGATATCTCGCGTACGAATACAATCTTTACCATCTAATGTATAGTGAGGTACAATTACTTCTCCATTTAATTTTCCTGTTGTCAACGCTTCTGATGAAACGACTAATTCTCCTGTTAATAAATCTTTACCTTCTTCAAATTTAAGTGGAACAAGTCTATCTTCAACATTAGGATCAACAATAGCAAAAGTTGTATTTGGAAGTGGTATTCCAATTGATCCAAGTGCATTATAATCTTTTTGCGCATAAGAACAGCATCCTAAAGTTTCACTCATTCCATAGCCCTTTTCTAAGACAGCCTTACTTCCATGCTTTCGAAGCCATTCATTAATTACTTCTTCTCTTTGAGGAGCAAGAGCGTCTCCTCCATATATAATTCTTGTTATACAAGATAAATCGATATTTTGTAAATATTCGCAATCAACTAAAGAAGATATCCAAGCTGGTGTTGCTACAATAGCATTGGGATGAAATTTCTTAATTAGATATCCAAACTCGGCAATTTCAAATTCAGGGATGGAAATGACATTGGCACCAAATGCTAAATGGTTATCATAATTATCATACTTTCCAAATGGTGCAAAGTAAGGTAAAATATGTAAAACATTATCTTTTTCTTTATATCCAACATCAGCCCTACGAAGTTGTTCCAAAGCAGAAATTCCACTTATATTTGTTGCAGGGATAGGTTTAGGTCTAAGTCCACTAGTGCCGGAAGTATGTCCAACATACGTTACAGCATATGGATCTAAAACACGCTGATAAGTTGAATAACGACATTCTTTTACTAAATCAGAGTAACGATATATTTTTAGTGGTGATGCTTTAATAGCAGCTTCTAACATACTATTACTCTTTTTCATACTTTGTGTCTTTTCTGATAAAGCTTCATACCATTTCAACTTCTTTATTTCAATTTGCTCGAGATCTGCTTGAGCCATTCTTTCTAATTCTCTAGCATTTCGAAGATTTTTTAAACGATTATATGCTATGACATCTTTTAAATAATCTATTTTTCCAGCCAAATTCATCGAATCACTAGCTGACACAAGAATAACTGTATCTACTCCATACTCCTTAAGTTCTTTTTCTATTGGTCTAATAGCGGCCAAATAAGCCATATCTAAGGCGATAATATATTTTGGCTTTTCATATTTTATTAATTCTAAAACCTTTCTTGCATTAGCAACTAAATCAGGAGTATCAGGTCTTGGATCAATAAAATTTGATATAATTCCAACTTCGGTTGCACCATTTAATAAATGTCCTGCCTCTGGTATATTTGGTACTAGATTTAAAATACTTTCTCCTGGCTTAATTCCAAGTTGATAGAAAATAGTTGCGGCTTCATCTGATTTCTCAAATAAATCAGCATAGGTAAACTTTCTACCATAATATGTTTCAGCAACTAGTCCCATCCTTCCTTCATTTCTCATTTTTAAATATTCTGTTAAATTAGTTTGAGGTAAATCACTATAAACAGCGCCTTCGCCATAAAATTTCATCCAAGGCTTGTCTATATGTGGATACCCTGTTTTCATATTTTCCATAAAACCTCCTCATCATAGTAATAACTATGTTCTTTATCGTAATAATTTTTTACGTTACTACCATCAAATAAAATTATATCACACTTTTGCCCTTTTTACACACTTTTTGACAATTTTAGCAAAAGAATAATTAAAAAAGCAGTACAAAAAATTGGGTACTGCTTAAATCCTTAACTATTCTTCACTCTTTTTTGAAGATTTTGCTTTTTTAGGAGCTTTCTTTTCTTCAGTTACTTTAGTTTCAACTTTTGCTTTAGCTGTATCTGCTCCTTTATAAAATCCGCATTTTGGACATGCTCTATGTGGTCTAATTTTTGCACCACAGTTTGAACATTCAACTAATCCATTTGCTGTGATTTTATAATGAGTTCTTCTCATATCTCTTCTTGTTTTACTAACTTTTCTAAATGGAACTGCCATCTCTTTCACTCCTTCCTTAATAAATCTTCTAAACCCTCTAGTGGATTATTTGTCATTTCAGCTTCTGCTTCACTAATGAGTCTCCACCCATCCCCTTTAAGCTCTATATTTTCATTTTTTTCATTAACGGCCCTAAGAGGAACTTCCACGAGAATATTTTGCCATAAAATCTCAGTAATATCAAGAGTTTTCTGCAAATTTATTGAAGATTCTTCAATTTTTTCTTCAATGTCACTAGTAAAATTATATGCGTAATCTTCTAAAGTAATATCGTCAGGAATAATCATTAAACCACTTAATGTTCCTCCAAGTTCGTAAGTATCATCAATTAATTTATCAATGTATCCTTTAAAATGAACATTTTCTAATTTTCGAATTGATGTATTTTTTACAAACTCGCTTGGAATATTAACTTCGCTATCAATATTTATTCTTTTTCCTTTACTGACAAGATCAAGTAATTCTATTACCATAAATTTCACCTGCCTACTAATTATATAATATTTTTTCCAAAATAGCAACCTCTTTATTTAAAGTGATATCCTAATTTTTCCAATTCGAGAAGAGCTATTCTCGATAATTCTTCTTTCTTTAAAGAGTCTATATCATAAAATTCAGCACCTAGAGAATCATCATTTACTTCATCTACTTCGATTTCTTTTTTAATATCATTTTCATATTCTTGAATCTTATAAAAGATACCGATATGATAACAATCTAATTCTTCGTTCTTATGATTCCAAACGAACCTAACAGCATTAGCATCATATAATTTATATTTTTTTACGAGAATACCAGTTTCTTCAATAAACTCTCTCTTTAAAGTTTCTTCGGGTGTTTCTCCATATTCTAGTCCACCTCCAGGTAAATCTAACTGACCTGTATAAGGACCGCATGACTTTTTAATTAGCAAAATTTTTCCTTCTTTAATTAGAAGTCCATATACTCCGATATGCTTATATTCTTTCATTTTACCACCTTCCTAGCAAAAAAATAGTGACTTATTCTTCATCACTATTATTTTCTTTTCTTACGATAACCTCTCGTGGTTTAGATCCATTAGGAGGTCCAATAATACCTCTCTCTTCAAGTAAGTCCACGATGCGGGCTGCTCTATTATAACCGATACGATACTTTCTTTGAATTAATGAGGCTGATATCTTACCGAATTCCATAGCAAATTCGACAATATCATTATATAGAGGGTCATCATATTCTTCTTTTGATTCATAACCATCGTTATAATCGCCACCGCCAGAAGAACTTTCGGTACTTTCTTCCGTAAGTGAATGGTCGTAGTTCGCTTTTTGCTGTGATATTGTAAAGTCCACTATTTTCTGTAATTCTTCATCACTTACATACGCTCCTTGAATTCTAATTGGAACATTTTCTCCCATTGGCTTAAATAACATATCACCTTTACCAAGTAATTTTTCCGCTCCAGTCTGATCAAGAATAGTACGGGAATCAATTGATGATGATACAGCGAAAGATATACGGGATGGAATGTTGGCTTTAACGACACCGGTAATGACATCGGTCGATGGTCTTTGCGTAGCAACGATTAAGTGAATACCGGCAGCTCTAGCCATTTGGGTAATACGCATGATGGAGTCTTCAACATCTTTTGCGGCGACTAACATCAAGTCAGCAAGTTCATCGATAATAAAGACAATATATGGCATCTTTTGATATTCAGTATTTGTTTCACAAAATTTATTGTACGAAGAAATATTTTTACATTTGGTATCTTCAAATACTTGATATCTTCTCTCCATTTCAACAACAATATTTTTAAGGGCAATCGATGCTTTCTTAGGATCCGTAACAACAGGTGTAAGCAAATGTGGTACACCATTATACATCGATAATTCAACCTTTTTAGGGTCAACCATCACAAGTTTTACTTCATCAGGTCTTGCTCTCATCAAAATAGAAGCAATAATACAGTTAATACAAACTGATTTACCACTACCAGTAGCACCGGCGATTAATAAATGTGGTGTCGTATTAATCTCGGCCCATTTAACTGTACCCATAATATCTTTACCTAAACCGACTGCTAAAATACTTTTTTCTGAAGGTTCTGGTAATTTACTTAGTACTTCTCTAAACGAAACAGCCGAATTAACTTTATTAGGTAGTTCGATACCAATTGTCGATTTACCAGGTATTGGAGCTTGAATTCTAACATCTTTTGCCGCTAGATTTAAAGCAATTTCTTTTTGAATTGAAAGAAGTTTATTAACTTTTGTTCCAGCTTGTAATTCAAGCTCATATTGAGTAACTGATGGTCCAATATGACATTCTCTAATCTTACCAGGTATTTCAAAATCGAGAAGAACTTTTTCTAATGTCGTAATATTTTGTTTAACGGCTTCGACATTTTCTTTATCATTATTTCCTTTAGAAAGTTTAAGAAGTGTAAGTGGTGGTAATTTGTAATTAGGATTAATGACAGGTTTTTCTTCTTCACTTACTTCATTTGGAGCACTATCAATTGTTTTAATTGGAATATCAGGCTCAATATTAACTTCTTTTTCACTTACTTTATCAATATCTTTGGTCGAAGAAACAATGATTCGTTTATCGATTTCTTCATCGCCATCATCAGTTTTTTCTTCTTTTTCAGTATGTTCTTTTTTCTTCCATTTAGGAAGTTTAATCTTCTTAATTAAATCCATAATACTTGTATTTAGTAATAAGATAACACCAATAATCATAAGAGTAATGACAACAATCTTTGTTCCATCTTTAAATAAACTATAAAAAGCATAAGTAAAGATTGCTCCGATCATTCCGCCACCACTATTGGAAATTGATTTACTAATGGTATCGATAACGCCACCATTATTAACTTCACTGAAGGCCTTAAGTAAATTATCAAAAGTTTCGGTGATAATTTTTGTTCCTTCTTGGGCATTAAGGGTAATATATTTAGTATGTAAAAGAATTAAAAAAGATATGACAATAATATAGAAACCAATATATCTTAAACCATAAAAATTAGGTACTTTTCTCTTGACTATCAAATATCCACCTAAAATCAAAATACCCGCGAGTAAAAAGATATAGATGTTTCCTACAAGAAAAATTGCAAATGCTCTAATAAAATTTCCCGCTGGACCATAAGCACCTATTCCAATAATAGATACGAGAATAAGAATTATTCCAATTACTTCGTTACTATATTCAAATTTTTTCTTTTCGTCATCTTTTTTCTGCTTTTTCTTTGCCATTTTATCAAACCTCTACTCACATTAAGTATAACATTAATGACTTTAAAAGTAAAGTTTTTGAAAATGACTTTACGGTGAAAAATTGTCATTAAACGTAAAAAAGAAGAGAAGGAAAATTATCTTCTCTCTAAAATAATAATTAATTAAATATTTTATTTATTTTTTAAAATCTTCTTTAGTCTTTTCAATAATTTCTTTTATATATTTACTTGTATATGTACATCCACTTATCGTATCTAGATTATCTAAATTATTTTGGTTATCGATAATAGCATTCAAATAATTGTTATCAATAATCATTCCCATATATGTTTCATGACTACTTATGACTTCAATATTACTGATATCTTTACTAGTAAAGGTTATGCGAAGTTTAATACTATTATTTCCAGCATATCCTCTTCCCGACACTTCATAGACTGTTTTTTGACCTTGTTTTTCTTTAGATAATATTTTATATGTATCACTATTTTCAGACGCTGAAACATTTTTTCCTATTACTAAAGGAGATACGATAGCAAGAAGTACCATAAAACTTACTGCGAGGGTTTTCCATATTTTTTTATCGCCAAGTTTCACAGTCAAATAATTAATTAGAATAGTAAGGACATTATATAATAAAATGGATATTAAAACGCCTTCAGGGAATTTGGTTAAATATCTAATTGCCATTGTCGATATTCCAAGAAAGATACCACCAATTATCTGTCCTTCTTTACTAATTGGACTCGTAACAGGATCGGTTGCCATAAAGGTTGCTCCAAATAAAAGACCACCAGACAAAAGATTAAAGATGACAAACCAAAGTCCAATATCTTTCGTAAGACACATAATTAAACTAATAGCGGTCACGGTAAGAAGATAACTAACGGGTATTCGCCACTTAATAATTTTAGTTACAATTAAATAAGCAAGAGCAACAAGACAAAGAAGCGAAGATGTCTCACCGATAGCACCAGGTATATTGCCAAAGAAGAAAGTCCAAAGATTTCCATAAGGCTTAACTAGATTATCATAAGTTATGGTATAAGAAGTTGCCGTCATATTTGATAAGGGCGTAGCACTACTGATGGCATCGGCTTCATAAGGATTAAGATAACCATTAGTAAGTGATGAAAAAATAACAGTAATTAATAAACTTCCGACAAGAGCTGGATTAAGTTTATTTTTACCTAAGCCTCCCATTATCATCTTTGATAAACTAGCGACAAAGGATCCCACTATTAAAAACCAAAGAGGTGTATTAAGCGATATGATAAGTCCTAAAAAGACACCTGGAATAATAGCATAACTTTCACTAAATAAGTAATAAAAACTTTTTTTATCTTTTCTTATTACGTAATATATATATTCAGTTAAAAGACAAACTAATGCTGGTACGACAACATAGATGAGAGGTTTAAATAATGTATATAAATTGCCATACCCTTTAACTACTGGATAAACACCATTTTTAAATGTTCCAAAAATAATAAATGGTACTAACACAATCAAAATATTATACATCATACTTGTCGTACTATTTTTACTCTTCATAAAATTTCCCTCTCTTACTTTAAATGTCTTCACTTGTTATTCACCTTAGCCTTAGCAATTCTTACATATTCTCTAACTTCAATCTTCGATGGACAAGTAAAAGAACAAAGTCCACATTCAATACATTTATCAGGATGTAAATTTTTTAAATTATCTAAATTATCTCTATTTTTCATAATAAAGACAGGCATAATATTAACAGGACAAACTTCGGTACATTTACCGCAGTTAATACATGGTAAATTTTTTTCAAAATGGTCTTCGATAACGAGAAGACAATTGATATCTTTAGTAATAATGACATCATCATTAGGAAGTGAATTACCCATCATTGGGCCACCCGCAATAAAAATTGGCTTTTGAAGATCTTTATATCCATCTAAATGAGCGATAACTTCACTTGCTAAAGCGCCTATTTTGACTCTAACATTACACTTCTTTTTGATGCCTGGGCCAGTAATTGTTATTACTCTTTCGGTAAGAGGACGATTATATTTAAGCATTTCATATATGGCATATACTGTCGATACATTACTTACGATAACTCCTTTTTCGGTTGGATATTTATCGTATTCTATTCCTAAAGCATTCTTGACAACTAATCTTTCCCAACCATTAGGATAAGCATCCCCTACTAGTTTTAATTTGATGTTAGGATAAGTTCCAATATATTTATTAATTTCTTTTATGCCATCAGTATTATTTTCTTTTAAAACGATAACAGCCTTTTTTATTTTCATAATTTCGATAATATGATCGACTGCTTCTAAAATTTCTTCGGCATAATTATGAACTACCACTTTATCACAAGATACATAAGGCTCACACTCGACAGCATTAACGACAAGGTACTTAATGTTATCTGCTTGATACTTTAAAAAAGTAGGAAAATCACTACCACCTAATCCAGTAATACCATTTTCACGAAGAGCATTGACAAATTCTTCTTTGGTATAGGAAGATATATCTTTCTTAATCATTCTACTCTTTTGATATTTTTCTTTGTAATCATTTTCAATAACAACACATTTTATTTTCTTTCCTGTTCCAATAATCTTATTGCTACCAAATTTAGCATATCCTGAAACAGAACTATGAATAGGAAAATTAATATCTTCATTAATTGCCACTACTTGTCCTTTATAGACATATTCTCCTTCTTTAACTAGATGTTTATAAGTTACGCCACTTTTATTTTCTAAAGGGATATAAACCATTTCTGGCTTAATATATTTTTCAATATCGTAACTTATCTTATTATTTGCTTTAATACGTATTGGTTTATTCATATCTAAACCTCCTCTAGTATAATAATAGCACAAACAAAGAAAAAAAGAAATATTTCTCTTTTAAAATATTCCCTTATAATTCACTAGGGAGTAAGATAGTTCCCTTTATTCCAAAATGGTCTAAAACTTTTTCAAACCAATCTCTATTTTCTTCATCTTTAATGATAATTTTA
>CANRJI010000021.1 GCA_947630885.1 uncultured Bacilli bacterium | reverse complement strand
ATAGGTCGTTGCCAATATTTTTTTATGTTTAAAAATCTATATTACGTTTATTTTTTGATATAAATATAATTTTTCTATTGTCCTCGAAAAAAAAATATGTTATACTTAGTCTAGTATAATATGGTAGTTGTTTTTTGCTACTCATATCGAGGAGGAATTTATGAATAAAAACTTTGTTTTAGTGGATAGGGGTTCTAATTTACAAAAGGATGCTACTACTATTGTGAAATTTACAATGGATGGTAATGATTATTTAGTTTATAGTGTTAATGAAAGTGAAGAGAATGATCAAATTTTTGCATCGAGAATGATTATTAATTCAGAAGGTAAATGTTTTCTTGATGATTTAAAACCTGAAGAAAAAGCAAAACTTAGTAATGTTGTCTACAATATTGTTATTCTTATGCCTACTGATAATCAGAAAGGTGTTAGCTATGATGAATTAGTAGCTAGTTTAACTAATAAATTTTTGGTATCTTTATCATCTGATATTCCAGAACTTGGTACACAAGATTATTATGGTAACTCTTCAATAGCGGTTACTAGTAAGTTACTTGTTGAAGCAGCATTAAAATTTTATGGTGAAAATTTAAATAAAAAAGCTCAGGATGTAATTCCTGAAGTTCCTACTTGGACTGTTCCTGTAATGGAAAATCCCGTAGCTTCTGTTAATGTTGAAAGTGCTCCTGTAGCTCCTGTTTCTATTGGCGCTGAAAATCCTTCGGTGGTAGCTGATACTGTTCAGAGTGCACCTAGTGTTCCACTTCCTGAAGTTAATAATGGACCTGTTTTGACTACGGAAAATAATACTAATCAAAGTGCGGTTAGCAATTTACCAAATCCACAGATTGCAATTATGTCTGATCCTAGTTTAGAAAAAGCCGGATTAAATGTTCAACCTAATGCTAATAATATGCCGAAAGCTGGTTTTGCTAATAGCAAATATGTAATAATTGGTACAATATGTTTAGTGCTTGCTATAGTAGTTGTTGTAGTGGCTTATGTTTTAATTAAGAATCTGTAGTTTGTTTTTCCTTGGAATAAATACAGCCACAGTAATTCTGTCTATATAAATTATATTTATGTGAAAGATTAATGGATTCTTTATATCCATTCTTTTTTTTGAAATCAGAATATAACCATTTGATTTGATATTTTTGTTCTAAATCTTGGCCAATTTCATTAATGAGATTGGCATTTTTATATGGACTAACAGAAAGAGTAGTGCAAAAGTAATCAAATTTTTGCTCTTTAGCTAGGAGAGCTGTTTTTTCCATACGAAGTTTATAACATATAGTACATCTTTTACCTCGTTCGGGTTCATTTTCTAATCCTTTGATTGAGGATTCGTATGTATCATTATCGTAATCACAATCAAGGATATCTAATTTGCCTTGTTTATTAATTTCTTTTATTAATTTAATTTGTTCAGCCTTCCGTTTTAAATATTCTTGATATGGATAAATATTAGGATTGTAATATAATATTGTTATATCAAAATAATTAGTTAAATACGTTATAACATAGCTACTACAAGGTGCACAGCAACTATGAAGAAGGAGCCTTTTTCGGCCATTTAAATTGTTAAGAATGTCTTCGCATTTGTTACTATAGTTTTCGTTCATAATTTCACTTCCTTTGGTTTGCGTCTATATTATATCATCTATGGAATTGATTGTAAATTACTCTTTTTTATTGTGATAATTAATATGATTTTTTCATATAATTTCCTTGAAAAAGAGCTAAGAAACTGCTACAATGATAAAGGAGGATTAAATGAGGAAAGAAGAAAAATTATCTTATAAAAATTATTTTATTTTAGCGGCCGTACTCATAGTTTCAATAATACTATTAATATATTTTTATATGTGGTATAGTGCCTATGATAGAGGGAAACTTGCTAATCCTATTATGAATGAGTCTTTACAAATGATTAACTATAACGAAATAGATAATTATTTAGTTGAAAATGAAAATACGGTTATTTATTTTTCATTATTGGGTGATAAACAAATTAGAAGTTTTGAAAAGAAGTTTACGAATATTATAAAACAGTATGGTCTCGATAATAAAATTTTATATTTAAATTTATCGGATGATGTTAACGATAAGGTGTTTAAGGAATTGCAAGATAAATATGGTGTCGATTCTCTTCCTTACATTGTTATTTTTAAGAATGGGATAGTAGACAGCACTTTTAATATTAAAGATAATAATTATGATGTTAATGAATTAATAACATATTTTAGAGATGAGGAAGTTATTGATGATTAATATTGTTTTATATGAGCCAGAAATCCCTGAAAATACTGGTAATATTATGAGAACTTGTGTGGCGACAAATGCAATGTTACATTTGATAGAACCTTTGGGATTTATTTTTGATGAAAGCAGGTTAAAGAGAAGTGGGGCTAATTATATAGATAAAGTTAAATACAAAAGATATTATGACTTTAATGATTTTCTCGAGCAAAATGATGGAGAATTTTATTATTTGACGCGATACGGGACACAAACCTACAGTGATATTGATTTTTCGTCAATTGATAAAAATATCTATCTAATCTTTGGAAAAGAAAGTACTGGTATACCAAGGGAAATTCTCCATAATAATTTAGATAGATGTTATCGAATACCGACAAGTGATAATGTGCGAGCCCTTAACTTATCAAATTGTGTGGCTATTGTTACTTATGAGGTGTTGAGACAACAAGGTTTTCCTAGGCTATTTACAAGTGATCCTTTTAAAGGAGAAGACTATTTAAAAAAATAATGATTTTATTCTTTGATAAAGTCATTATTTTTTAATTTATTAACTATTTTATCCATTGATACATCGCCATCGATACGCGAGGCTGTCGTTTTTTCTTCACCATCTTTAAAAATAATGGTTGTTGGGGTTGCACCATCGAATGCAAACTGATTTTTAAATTCTTCATATTTTTCTTTACTTAGTTTATCAACATTAATGTAATATATTTTGATGTTATATTTATCACTTACTTTGATAAGTTTTGGTTTAAAATCTTGACAATGGACACAATTTGTTCGCGAGATACATAAAACAAAATCATCTTTATTTTCTAATTTTTGGTTTATTTCATCATAACTTAACTTAATGAAATTACGTTTGCTGTATTCATATACAACTATATATATTGCTATCAAAATAATAATTATAATAGCAGAAATGATAGCGATGTATCTATTTTTGTTGCTTTTCAAATTAATCACCGTATTAATAATAGCACTTTTTAGATAAAAACGCAAAAACTACTTTTTTTTTGCTAAAAAAAATGTTATTATTAGTATGGTAGGTAATAGGAGAGATGCTATGAAAAAGTTAATTTACATGGTAATTACGTTATTTCTTGTTTTTAGTGGAACTTCGTATGTTATGGCATCTTGTACTAATGAAGAAATTAAAGAATTAAAAAGTTTAGCTAAAGATATTAAAATTACTTATAAACATAGGGGTAAAGTTATTATTGATGATGTGGCAGATTATAGTCAATTTGATGTAACTGTTAAAAATTTAAATGAAGATTTTTATGTTATTATTGCAGGTGGATTAGAGAGGCTTGAATCAGATAATGGTTCTGCACAAATAATTCTTAGTAATGGTAATTGGGATTTTGAGGTAAATTCTAAAAGGTGTGAAGTGAAAATTGACGAAATAAAAGTATTTTTGCCCCGCTTTAATGTTTATTCTTTGGATCCATTATGTGATGGAATCGATGGTGATGATTTTGCTTTGTGTGGTAAATACTATGAATATAGTGTCAATTATGAAAGCTTTAAAGAGAGAGTTACTAATTATCGTAATATGCATAGTATTAGCAATGATGGTTATGATGTTGATGATAAAAATGTTTTTGAAAAATTTCTCGATGCTTTTATAAGTTTTGCTAATAAATATAAATGGTATATTGCAGGTGGATTAGGCTTACTTGTGATTGCATTAATTCTTCTTATTATGGGGTTGAGAAAGAGGAAGCTAGGTGTTTTGGAATGAAGAGATGGTTGTATATTTTTGCTTTACTCTTGTCATCTTTTATTTCAATGTCCGTAGTTAATGCGGATTTAGGTGATACGCGATATGAGATTACTGATATAGGTATTTCGGGAACAAAAATTACTTTTAAAGGATGGGCGTTTATCCATAGAACGCATAATTTTACTGAAGTGGTTGATAAAAATGGAAATCATGTCGTAGTAGAAAATGAATATGGAGTTATAGATAATGGCGATCAGAAAATATTGATTCAAGCTGTCAATAAAGCAACAGGAAGTGTCATCGAGAGCATTGTCTCAACAGGTGGTCAAAATAATGATAAAAATTATAACTTTTATTGTCAACATTTTTATACTAGATCTGGAGGAAGTGAACCACAGTGTGTTGATAGCGCTTATGAGGGAGTACGCTTCCCTGTATGGGAAGATATAGGATGGCTAAACAATAAGAATGATAAAAATCATAATAAATGTATCAGTCAATATCTTGATGAGATGTGTTACTATGAAGACATTGGATTTTCTGTGACTTTTGATATAAGTAATTGGTCGTCTTTTGATGATGGAACAGAGGTTATGTTTAAGATTGCGATTTCTAATACTGACTTTGAACAAAAAATATTGCATGGTAAATATAGTGGTGCTAGATACTCTTACAATGGTGATACATATACTGCGCCTGAAGATTTATTTATTGGAAAATATGCTGCAGCATCTAGTTCAGGATCAATAAAAAATAGTGATAATATCAGTATAGTTGAAAATAGCTTTAGTGATAAAGTAAGGATTATTGTTATGGAAGGTGTAGTAATGCGTGCATATAGCAATGAAAAGTATCCTCGTGAATGTGTAGAAAATGGGGTAAGCGTTTACTGTACTGGAATTACAGATGATGGGTATTATTATGATATAGATGAAGATTATTATAAATTTGGGTATAAAGAGTCTACGAATAATTCATATACACCATTTTTAAATGGAGGAACGTTGGATCCTGGTAAATTTGTAATAAAGGGAAAAGTGTCTGATGCTTATATAGTTCCTTGCAGTGGTGATGGTTGTCAGAGCTTTTCTGTTTGGGGATCTTGGATTAAACCGTCGGGATCACTTGCATTTACTATTAAAATAAATAATAACAAAAAATGTGAAATTGACGCTCCTAATTTAGATCATCTATATTGTAATAGTAGTGGAGAGTTATCAAGTGATTGTGATGAGTTGACAGTTAATACTGGTGCGGGATCGGCTACGGTAAAAATAAGTCAGAAGGGTACGATTTCGAGTGTTCTTACTCCTGATAGTATATATGCTGGAGGAGGATTTAACTTTGGAATAATGTATTATAATACGATTACGTGGTCATATGTTAGAGAACCTAGTAATGTAACAACAAGACCACTTGTCGAACAACAAATGAAAGATAAATTAAAATCGTATAGTGATTATATAGTCGGACTTAATATAGCAGAACTAAAAATAGGTGATAAATATTATGATACGAGTTTTATGGTTAAAAGTTGTAAAACGACAGATGAAAATAATGACTATCACGATAAAGAACTTACAGTTTCTTGCGTTTTCTATTTTCCTAAATCAACCTTAAATCAAGATGGTACAGTAAAGTATAGCAATGGTGTAGATGAACTAGGAATTAGCAATAAATATTACACTCCTTTAAATTACAAAGGTAAATATAAAATTAGTGCAAAAATTGTTGGTATGGATAGAATAAAAGAAGAAGCTGCGAGAAGCGATAGTAAAACAAAGGGTAAGCCTTGGACAGGTGATTGGTCTGATACCTTTGAAAATTGTGAAATTGATATATATCCACTTTTGTATACGGGAACAGGAAATGGACTATATAATTTTATATATAGACCAATTGATATTAATAATCCTTTTCCAGATAGGAATGCAGGAATAAATTGGTTTGATTGGTGGAGTAATACAAATAATCGTGAAAAACTTGCTTCATCTTATGCAAGACTTCAATATACTGCTGAACTTGATAATCAAACAATAGCAAAAATTAAGCAATATAATTCAAATCAAAATAAACATGGCGGTTATTTTGATTGGGATACAATGAGAAACGGTAAGAGTACTTTCGTAGATGATTATATCAAAAGAGAAGGTGGTAACTAATGAAGTGGTCTTTTGCGGCAATTGGTATATTTATGTTAGGATTACTTGGTTTATCAATAATTTTTCTATTTCAAAAAGTTACGACAAATAATGAAAATGATTATTATTTACTTAAAGAAATTACCGAAGCAGCAATGGTTGATGCAATCGATGTTCCTTATTATCGAGAAACAGGTAATTTAAAGATAGTTAGGGAAAAGTTTGTAGAGAACTTTACGAGAAGATTTGCAGAATCGACAATATTTATTACTAATAAGTATATAATTAAATCTTATGATATTATGGAAATGCCTCCAAAAGTATCTGTGATAATTGATACTGGTTTAGGAGAATATACTGTTGGAGGAAATGCTTCTGACTATAATATTGCTAATAGATTAGATGCTATTTTAGAATTTGTTGGAAAAAATACTAATGTTAATGCGGGAAGTCAGTATTATGATAATCCTTACGTAGAGAAAACGTATAGTCAAACTTATTATGGTATTGTGTTAAAGGATGGAGAAAGTAGTAATTTTAATATTTTAGAATCACTGAAAGTTCCTGATGAAATTGTGGCACCGAATATTAAAAATGCTGTTATAAAAAGTGTTAAAATGCTTGGTGATAAAGTTAATACACAAGGGGAATTAAATCAAGCATTACTTTGGGAAGAATTATCTTATTATAATGCAGTAAATACTGATTATATGCAAAAAATTAGTGATTATGCTAATGATATTACAAATAGTAATATTGATTTTCATAACTGTGGGTTAAGTACTAGTACTTACAGCTGTGATGAAACTAATAAGTATTGGGTTTCAATAAGAGGAAATACTGATGTCGGTAAAGAAAAAGTAATATTCAAATATGAGGTTGTTTGGTCTTATTTAGAATATGAATTTAGTAACTAAGAAGTTTTGAAAAGGAGGAAATGATATGAATAATTTAAAAGCTTCGATAAAAAAATTTTTGGGTAACAAAAATACGGTTACAATAATTGGGGTAATATTATGTTTATTAATATTATATATTGGTTATAACTGGCGTATTAATTCAAAAGTTGAATTAGTACAAGTCCCTTATGCTAATGTTACGATTCAACCTAGAACGTACATTACAGAGGATATGATTGGAACGATGAATGTTCCTAAATCATTCTTAGTAGGAAAGTATTATTCAAATGTCAACAGTATTGTTGGTAAATACTCTAACTACAATACGATAATTGCAAAGGGTAGCTTATTCTATGCTGATTTGGTTGTTACAGAAGATGAGCTTCCTGATTCAGCATTTGCTGATGTTCCAGAGGGATATACAGTTATTATATATCCAGTAGATATATATACAACTTATGCTAATTCGATGGCTCCTGGAAGTTATATCAATATTTACTACAAATCACTAAATGATAGCGGTGAAGTTATGTTTGGTAAATTTGTTAGTAATATTGAGGTTCTCGATGTTAAGGATTCAGCAGGTAGACATGTATTTGAAAATAGTGAAGAAGATAGAACACCAGCATATTTATTATTTGCTGTTCCCGAAGAGACACATTTACTTCTTAGAAAAGCTCTATATTTAGAAGATTACGATGTTGAGCTTCTATTAATACCTAATACGGCAACACTTACAGAAGAAGATACGGTTACTGTTAGCAGTAGGCAAATAGAAGAATTTATAAATGATAAGACAGAATTTGTTTCAGTAGATGATTTACCTAATATTAGTGATCAAGTTACAGAGGATGAAGATAATACAGATGATGTAACTGAAGAATAAAAAGGAGGGCAAAAAATGGATGCACAATTTACCCAAATTGATTTTGGCCCATTAAAACAGTTCTTAGATAATGATGATGTAACTGATATTTCTTATAGTAATGGTGGAAATGTTTGGATTAAAACTTTATCACAGGGTGTACAAAGAGTAGAAAATACGGGTATCGATAATCCTTTAGTAGAGAAAATTGCTTTCCAGTGCGCTAATTCAATGGGAAAATCTTTCAATATGGCGAATCCCTTTCTCGATGCTGAATCAGCAGAATTAAGAATGAATTTTGTTCACGATTCAATTGCGAAAAACGGAATTGCTTTACTAATAAGAAAGACACCTGCGAAAATAAGGTTACAAAAAGAAAAGATAATAGCGGAAGATTATATTAGACTTAATATTCATGACTTTCTTTTAAAGTGTGTTGAAGGCCACTGCAATATAATTGTCAGTGGTGAAACTGGTTCTGGTAAAACGGAATTTATTAAGTATTTAGCTTCTCATACAAAAGAAGATGAAAAAATTATTACAATTGAAGATACTTTGGAACTTCATTTGGATAAAATATTTCCTAAGCGTGATATTGTTGCAATGAAGACAAATAATATTGCTTCATATTCTGATGTTTTGGTTACTTGTATGAGACAAAATCCTAAATGGATATTGTTATCTGAGGTAAGATCAGCAGAAGCAGTAATGGCTGTTCGTAACTCTATTTCGTCAGGTCACAATATTTTGTCGACAATACATGCTGATAAAGCAGAATCGATTCCAAGTAGAATGTACAGTTTGCTTGAATCAAATATTGAAATTGATCAATTTTTAAAAACAATTCATAGATATGTACAACTTGGTGTTCATATAAAAGGTTATTACAGTCAAAAATATCAGAAATTTCATAGAGAGGTTTCTGAAGTTGTCGAGTTTTATGTCGATGATGATAACAATGCTCAATATAAAATTTTATATCGTAAGACACCTGATGGAAGAGAATCGATGGCTAATCCTTCAAAATATTTGATTAGTTACTTGGAATCACAGGGTGTAATAATGCCGAGAGATATTTTAGTAAAGGAAGAATTTAAAGATGCTTCGTTAGATAATACTAGTAATAATTCTTCTAATGCAGAATTTAAGGTTGATAATAGTTATGTTCAAAATGTTAATCAAAGTACTTTAAAGGTAAATACTTCGCAGGTAAATAATGTTTCACCTGTAAATAATCAAAGTGTACCTAGTAGTAATTATTCGTTAGGTAATACAAATAATTTAGTTAATAACAGTGTAAATAATACTGTTAATTCTGTAGCAAGTCGTGGTATAATTAATAGTAGTAATGTAGCGGGAGTTAATCAAAATGCTACAGTTAATATAGCGGCGGTTAATCCTTCTAATATAAATAGTGGTGGTACTGCGTGAAGGTAGGTGATAATAGTGGAAATTATTTTAATTGGTTTAATTATAGTGTTTATTGTCTCATATCGAACAAAAAAGGGAGAATCTGTATATAAATTTATTTCTCAGCAAGCAATAAATACTTATAAAAAATTTGAGCCATATTCTTTTAAAGTGATGCGTGATAAAGTAAAAGAATTAGGGCTTGAATATACACCTAGACAATATTTATTTCAAATTATTATTTTTGCTGGATTAGCGGGTGGTATCAGTTATTTATATTTTTATAATTTATTTATATGTATTATTTATATTGTAATAGCGGTTTCTTTTATACCTTATGTTACTTATCTTAGATGTAAAAGACAATATAGTGAATATTTATTTGAACAGGTTCAAGTATATTGTACAAATACGATTATGGAATTTGCTACAACACAAGCTTTTGTTAAATCTCTTGAAGGTGTTGTCGAATCAGGAATTTTGGAAGAACCAATTTTATCTGATGTTAAGACGATGATTGCTTTATCTTATGAACAGGGTGATGTATACGATTCAATTAAATATATGGATACTAAATATCCATACTATATGGTTAAAAATATGCATCAGTTATTTTTACAAGTAACTAAAGAAGGTGCTAAAGATACGGCAGAAACTTTTGAAAATATGCTTTCAGATATCGATATTTTGGTTGAAGGTGTATATCGAGATCGAACGGATAGAGCGGCATTCCATAAACAATTTATTACTTTTGGTGTTGCTTTATATGGTATGATTGCTTTAATTCAGATATTAATTGGAACGGAAACGTATATATCTATGACGGATAATGTTATTATTAGAATATTTATTCATGGTGTGGTTATTATAAATAGTTGGTTTCTTCTATCAGGAGAAAAATACTACAACGAGAATGTAGGTGCTGAATAATGATGATAGAAATGCTAATTATAGCCATAATAGTAATATATATATTTATTGTCAATGGTAAAATTGATAAAGATGGATTATTTGGAAAAAATAGTAAGCTTTGTAATTTACTTAAAGAGAAAGATTATGATTTTCTTCTTATTGCAAAGTATGGTGATAGGGTATATGATCCTAATGAAGTATATATGAAGAGAATTAAGAATGGTGTAATAGTAGCGGCAGCTTTGTTATTCTTATTTTTAACAGAAGTTAATTATCTTGGAATACTTGGAGCTTTGGTACTAGGATTCTTTGTTTATAAATCGCAGTATCTAAGTTTAAAAAGTTGGTATAAAGCACATCTTAATTATATTGATTCTTTACTTCCTTACTATCTTAAAAGTTTGGAGGTACTAGTTCACCATTATACGGTTCCAGTTGCACTTGCTAAAAGTATCGATGATGCTCCAGAAGTATTTAAACCTGGGTTAAAGAGACTGATAAGTAAAATTGAAGCTGGTGACTCATCAATTGATCCATACATGGATTTTGCTAAAGAGTATCCAGTTAGAGATTCGATGAGAATGATGAGATTATTATATCGTTTAGGTCTTGGTGAGCAAGAAAAGAAACATGAACAACTTGTATCTTTTTCGAAATCAGTTTCTTCACTTCAGGCTAAAGCAAGGGAGCAGAAGTATAAAGCAAGACTTAATAAAATGGAAAATAAAACGATGATCATGATGGTTGTAACTGGTGGGGGATCGCTTATACTATTATTGATTTCAATTTTTATGTTGATTTCAATGTAAAAATTTGGAATATATACAATGATAAAAAAGATTAAGATATGAAAGAAGGTGAGAAATAATGAAAGAAGCAACAGGTGAAGTTTCAATGACAGTTATTACTATTGTATTGGTAGCCTTAGTTTTGACTATTGCAATGGTATTGTTTGGTAGTGACGATTCAATTGGAAGAAAGTGGATTGAGAAAACTTTTACAGATATGACTGGTGTTGATACTGGTTTAGATGATTATACAAAGTAGGTGATAAATAATGAGAGATGCTGTTGGTGGAACATTTATGATATATGTGTTTGTCATATTTCTTGCTGTCTACATAACTTTTGTAGCGGTAGCTTTCAATTATGCGAGAGCTTTCAAAGTAAAAAATAAGGTAATTGACATTATTGAGCAAAATGAGGGCATACGTGATTTTAATGATACTTCTAGTGATAGTGTTCTCGGTCAAATTGATGAATATTTGGCACGAGTTAGTTACTTAATTGATTGTAAAAATGTTAGTGATGAAGATAATTGTTATGGACGTGGGTACCTTATTGAAGAAGTTAGGGCAACATCTTCAGTTGATGGAATGACGGCAACATATTATAAAGTTACGACTTTTATTAGACTAGAAATACCATTTCTTGATTTAGGCTTTACGATACCTGTTAAAGGTGAAACTCGCAAAATAGAAAGGATAAGTTAATAATGGACAGTGTCGTTGGAAATAAATATCTTGATATTTTTAGTGGTCTTAATATTGAAGTGTCAAAAAAATTAGAAGGGGAATATGATGTTGAAGAAATTATATCAACATTTAATAATTTCTTCTTTAATAAAATGTTTTTAGATATTACAGCAATTAAAAATTATAAAGATATGAGTAACTTGCAAAAATTATCGATGAATCTTGATATGGAAAAGGTTATTCTTTTACTTGACAAAGATGATCCAATAAGTAAATCTGATCAGTTTCTGGCTAAATTAGTTAGTATGGGTATCTATAATTTTACTGATGACGCTAATAATTTAATGTATTTGTACAATAATCCTAACAGTTATCGTGATGTTGCATATTTACATAATGTAAATGAAAATAATGTTAATAATACAGGTGTTGGTAGTAATGCTAGTACTGATAATAATACTATGACACCATCAATCTCTCAAAATACTCCTAAGAGGATAATTCTGGGAGTTAAAAATGTCACTGATTCTGCAGGTGCTTCGACACTTGTATACTTATTAAAGAAAGTACTTAGTGATTACTATAGTGTAATGGCTATTGAACTTAATAAAAGGGATTTATCATACTTTAATGATAAAGATATGATTAGTATTAAAGAAGAAGAAATTGATGGTATATTTAATAAATATAATGATATAAATTTCTTTTTAGTTGATTTGGATAGAACAAAAAAAGATCATGTCTGTGATGAAGTCTTATATTTAGTTGAGCCATCCACTATTAAACTTAATAAGCTTATGCTTATTAATCCTAGAGCTTTTGCTGAATTAAAAGGTAAAAAGGTTATACTAAATAAAAGTTTATTAAATGATAATGATATTGCTAACTTTGAAGTAGAAGCTAATGTAAAAGTATACTATAGTATTGAACCTTTAAATGATAAGGAAGATGTTAAAAGTAAATTACTTCCTTTATTGGAAAAATTAGGCTATGTTAAATTAGTGGAAGAAAATAGTAGTGATGATGGAGATAGCGATAAAAAGAAGAGTATTTTTAGTATATTTAAAGGAAATAATTGACTTTTAATTATTTTTAGTGTAATATTAATTTAGTATTAAGGAGGAGAAAAGATGTATTTTTTAGTTGATATTTGTTGTGAAACTACTTATAAACCTATTTGGATGATAGTTGGAACAATTGTTAAAATTTTATGGATAGGAATTCCAATATTATTAATTATACTTGGTATAGTTGATTTAGGAAAAGCTGTTATCGCAAGTAAAGAAGATGAAGTTAAAAAAGCAACAAAAAGTTTTGGAAAAAGATTTTTGTATGCTATTGGAGCATTCTTAGTTGTATGGCTTGTAGGAATTGCTTTAAGTACAGTACTTGATATGTTTGATAGTAAAGATGTTACTTACGATAAAGATGAACCTACTTGGAGAGCTTGTTGGTCAGCAATTATACGCGATGGTGTAGCTGAAGATAAGTATTGCCCTAATGGACATGGATCACAAAGTTAGAAATAAATTATTTGTGTATTTTATGTATTATTAATTTATAATTATAAAGAAAAAAAGAAATTGGTTCAATGTCAAGTAGTGTTGGTGAAACCAAAAACTAATGATAAATGAACTGTGTAGAGGACTAAAAAATTAGT
>CANRJI010000020.1 GCA_947630885.1 uncultured Bacilli bacterium | reverse complement strand
ATTAATTTATAAGGCTTACAAGCCCCCCCCAGATTAACTTATGGTTAACTGAGTATAAAGAAAAGTGATAACATATATTACTTACTTTAATCATGTTATCACCCTCCTATCATGATTTAATTTTAGCATAGATTAAGATTATTTGCAATATAAAAGAGAGTAATTAATTCAAATTACTCTCTAGAATTTTCTTAAACTTTAAGCAATCATCAATACTATAATTACTAATTAAACTAATAGCAATAGCATCATCAATGTTAACATCTGAACCATGTGAATATGACTTTAATGTGTTCAACATTTCAAGAGCCTTACGATAATCTTCTTGTGTATATCCACTTTGAACTTTCGTAACAGGTTCTTCAATCTCTATTTGTGATTCTTCAATTAAATCATTTAGAGAAATATTATTATCTACATTATCGTTTATTTCAATAATCTCTTCTTGATTACCTATATTATTGCTTATTTCAGTAATTTGCTCTCGACTATCTAACTTAGCATTATAATATTTTTCCTCATATATTTGCTGAGGATTAACTAAATTATATTGTGCAGTGTCAACATTATTATCATAATAAGTTACCGGTGCTATATTATTTAAAATATCATTAAATGATAATTGCTCATTAACTTCAGTATTTTCTATATTATGGGCAGGCACATCAACTGAAATCGTCTCTAATATATCATTTTGCATTTCCTCACTACCTATAGCTTCAATAGGTGTAAGATTATTTGTCATATCAGTGCCTATCATAGAATTTTCTAAACTTTCATCAGTATTTACATTAACATCTAATATATTTTTATAATCTTCAGTATTATTTATTACTAATTCTTGATTATAAGCTTTAGCAAGGCTATGTGACTTTCTATATGATAAACGATCACATACAGTATTAGTTATGTAAGTAATAATTAAAGATATACACCATAAAACACATACACCCATGCTTATTTCTAAGATAGCTACCAAATTAGTATTAGTATACAAAGAATTCATTGAGAAAATGTCTATTTTATTTTTAGCTATTATATTTAAAATTATGACAAATAAGAGATTATTTATAACAAACATACTAGTATTTATAATTTTGTACACTTTTTTAGTCATTACATTAAAAATACTAATAATAAACATAACGAAACTTACTACCCATACACCAATGTAAACATAAATAGATGGAAAGTAAATATTACGAAAGAAAAGTGTTGCAAAATTATCAAAAGTATTAGATAAAGTTTTATAATTACTAAATATACTAATACCAAACATTGCTAAAAAAGAAATAGTAACAAAGATAATATAATTTTTATTAGACATCTTTTTAAAACCATAAACAATAGTAGCTAGTAGTATTAGAATAAGAAATACTGACACAACCTTAAAGTCCACTAACATATCATATAAAATTCTTAATTTTTCAATAATAGATAAATAAGTCATTTTCTCACCCCCTTTATATAATTTTACGCAATACTAATTAATTCAGCAATATATATTGTTTGATGACTTTCATCATCTTTAGTACAAGTAATTAATGTCAAAACACTTTTTTCTTTGTTGCGGAAAATTCTTACTGTACCCGTCTTTTTTTCATTATAAATATCAACAATTTGATATGCATAATTTGCATTATTGTAGTGAATAGTAACCGTGTCTCCAATTACTAATTGATACAAATTTCCAAAATAACTATTGTTATAATTACCAGAATGTCCAGCAATAATTAGATTTCCATTTTGTACATCCGGATAATCAGAAGTAGGATGAACGTAAAGATTAAACTTAACATTATTTAAACTGGATTCTTTTCGATAAAAACCTCGATATAAACCTATTTTAGGTATATCTATAACACCAAGATATTCTTCATATGTATTAGATTCATCAAAAACTGGTTTTTCTTCATCGAGAACAGCAGAATTATTAATCTCTTCCTCTCCAACTTCTTCAGTCAAAACGGGTAAAGATAAAGCTAGATTCATTTCACTAAAAACAACATCTCTTTTTTCTTTTATATAATCAGAAAGCAAAGCGAGAGTTCCACCAATTATTAGTATTACTCCCGCTGCTACGTGGTATTTTAAATTATATTTCTGTTTCATTTTTCTTATAATTTTTGTATATTATCATTGATCCTAAACCAATAATAATAATACCAATTAAAGATGCTGTCATAGTTTTAAATGATGAAGTGCTTGGAACTTCAATGATTGTTTCAGGTTTGTTATACATAATAACAGTTCCATCGACACTACCATCTTTATTAACTGTAAATTCTACCACTTCTTCACTTAATTCATATCCTTCTGGTGCTAATATTTCTTTTAAGAAGTACTTACCAGGTTTTAAGCCAACAATTTCATGCGGTTCTTTACCTGATACCCATGCTTCTACCAATTCATTATTAGCATCATATAACTCTAAATGAGCCCCTTCTAATTCTTCACCAGTTGTAACATCTCTTTTACTAATATATGTAGATTTTTTCTCTTCTGGAGAGTTTTTCATAACAACTTTCGTTACATTTCCGTTTAATTTAACTTCAAACACAACTGTTTCTTTACTTAATACATATCCTTCAGGAGCATATTCCTCAGTAAGCGTATACTTACCTGGCTCTAATCCTTCAATGACATGCACACTATTAGTTGATACCCAACTATCAACTACCTTCCCTGCTGAATTTTTAACAGTTAATTTAGCACCAGGAAGTTCTTTTCCTGTCGTTGCATCAATTTTACTAATTTCTACTCTAGTTTTAATACTTAACTTTAAGCTTAATGAACTATTTAAAGGAATTATATCCTTGTAAAGAGCACACGTATTCTGGTATTTAGCATCTTCTGGCGTATATAAATATGCCTTATAGATAATACCATTACTACTAACATTAACTTTAAATTCACTATTTAATGATTTAACACTTGCTACAGGAACTTTTACTATAAAAGTTTCATTTGGTGCAAATTCACTTTTAGAATTACCATCTTTATCAGTAACAATTGTTCCACTTGGAGCATTCTCTAAACTTACTTTGTAGTTTTCTACTATTCCCGTCGATGCAACACTAAGAGATGAACTTACATAATATTTTTTATCACTTGATAAAGTGAAACCTGTACTTGATGCATTAAGTTTAATTGTTGGTGTCGTGTATGTATAGTTACTAGCAGCTTTAACTAACTTTCCAACTTCCACTACAAAACTATTAGGATTACCCCTATATGTACCATTATCAATATCAAGAGGTTCAAGATAAGGATCTTCAGGATTAATTAAGTACCAAATTGAAAAAGCTGTAATAAGATAATCTTCATCATCATCGCCAGTTATATGCTTATTTGGATAACCATTAGCCAAAACATAAGCAAATCTAGCATCCAATTCCTTACTTAAAGTATATTTTTGTGTACCACTTGATACAGATAGATCATGACTTTCTGTACAATATATGTATTGCCCATCAGTATTAATTTTAACTCTTACTCCAAGATCACCACCGCCTAAATATTTAGACGCCTGTATAATGTGTTGTAAATCTTTCGAGTCAACAATAAAACTATCTGGTGCAGTAGTTTGAGCTAATGCGACACTGCCAAATAATATTCCGACCATGGCAATTAAACTTAAAAATATTTTCTTTAATTTCATAATCAAAACCTCCCTTTGAAATCGGTTATATATATTAGCACTTTTCTATTTGTTTGTCAAGCATAACTCTAATCTTAATAAAGACTTGCTATATATTATGACTTATATTAGTTTTAATTCCTAAAAACTATTGCAGGAGGTTATCCACATTTAAAATCATTTAATATGATGATTTACTACTTCTTTTCTCTCCATAGTTTTAACCTAAGAGAATTAAAGACGACCGTTAAACTACTTATCATCATAGCCAAACTAGCAAACATGACATCAAGTTTAATTCCCAATGAACTTAACAGCCCTGTTGCTATGACAAGCATGCAAGTATTGTAAAAGAAAGCCCAAAATAAATTTTCTTTGATAACACTTAAAGTTTTATGACTAATTTTAATTAAAGAAATAATTTTTTCAAGGTTATCACCCAAAAGTATTATATCAGAAGAGTCCGTTGCAATATCTGTTCCACTACTCAAACTGACCCCCGTAGTAGCAGTCGTTAAACTAGGAGCATCATTTATACCATCGCCAATCATCATAACATTTCTTCCTTCATCCATAAGATTACTAATAACTTCACTTTTCTTTTTTGGCATAACGTTAGCTATGACATCAGTAATTCCTATTTCTTTGGCAATAATATGAGCGGTTTTATCGTTATCACCAGTTAGCATAATTACTTTTTTTCCTAGCTTTTTTAATTTCTTAATGGCCGTTTTTGCACTAGGACGAACAATGTCACTTACGCCAATTAAAGCAATTACTTTCTTTCCTTCAATAACATATACAAGACTATTCCCAAGTTCAGTTAGCTTTTCTTGATCTTTCATATATTCATTTTTTATCGAAAGGCTTTCCAATAATTTTGAACTTCCAATTGCTATTTTTTTCTTATTATAAACACCAGTAATACCAATTCCTGAAATATTTTCAAAATTATCAATTTCCACTAGTGATAATTTATGTTCTTTCTGATAATTAACGAATGCTTTTGCAATAGGATGTTCTGACTTATCTTCGATACTAGCTATAATACTTAATAACGCTTTATCATTATATTCACTATAATTAAAAATTTTTGCTATTTTTAGCGTACCATAAGTAAGAGTTCCCGTCTTATCAAAAACAATCGTATCTGCTTTATATGCCTTTTCAAGTGCTTCACTGCTCTTAACTAAAATACCATTTTTAGCACATATCCCTTCGCTTACAACAATAGCAAGTGGCGTTGCTAAACCTAAAGAGCATGGACAAGCTGTAACTAAAACAGTAACCCCTGCAATTAAAGATGTACTTAGTGAATATTTAAATAATAGATGACCGAAAAAAGTAATCAAAGCGATTATAACAACCGAAGGAACAAAATAACAACATATTTTGTCCGCAAGTGATTGAACTTTCGATTTACTATTTGAAGACTCAGTTACTAATCTAACTATTTCTGAAATAGTTGATTCACGCCCTACTTTATCTACCTCATATTCAATATAACCATCTAAATTCATACTTCCCGCAATAACAAAATCCGTTTTACTTTTCTTTACAGGAAGAGATTCTCCTGTTATAAAAGCTTCATCAAAATGTGATGCTCCTTTAATAATTTTTCCATCAGCAGCTACTTTATGACCAGGTTTACAAATTAATATATCACCTTTTTTAACTTCATCTAATGATACTTCTTTGCTTCCTGTTTCTGTTTTTAAAAGAGCGCTCTTAGGAGTTATTTGAACAAGTTCTTTTAAAGCTTCTTTGGTTTTTTCCTTACTTTTTCCTTCAATAAAGCGACCTAATTTAATAAAATAAATAATAACCGCACTCGATTCAAAATAAAGGTCATGAATATTCATACTTTTTCCTAAAAAGAACATTACGCTATTATAAAGGCTATATCCAAAACAAGTAATAGCACCCAATGATACCAATGTATCCATATTAGGCATTTTATGAAGAGCATGTTTTAATCCACTCTTAAAAATATCAAAACCATATACTAAAAATGGTATCGTTAAAATTATCATCATCGTCAAATAAATATAAGGGTGGATATTCATATCAAAGATAGAAATAATTTTTAAATTTAACATTTTTCCCATCGATATATATAATAAGAATACTAATAAAATAGTAAAGATTATCAAAGCTACTAATTTATGGCTTTTTTTTGGTTCTTCTTTCTTTTCATCATCCAAGCCTAAACTTTCAAAACCTGCTTCTTCAACATATTTCTCAATATCTTTAAGCGATAACTTTTCATCATATTCGATAGTAGCCTCTCCTAAAACAAGATTGACACTAGCACTTTGAATACCCTTTTGTTTATTTAAATATTTTTCTAATCCAGAAGAACAAGCACTACAACTCATTCCACCAATTCGCAAAATTATTTTTTTCATCAGTCCAACCTCCTTATTAAATCTATTACTTCATCAATAGTATCTAAATTATCAGATTTAATATCTTTGACAACGCAAGTAGCCATATGATTTCTTAATATTTCACTAGCAAGACTTTTAAGTGATTTATTAATCGCCGAAATCTGAATCAGTACATCACCACAATAACGATCATCTTCAAGCATTTTTTCTACTCCACGAACTTGACCTTCAACAATTTTTAATCTTCTCATAAAATCCTTTTTTAATTTAGGAGAACGATTAGTCAATTTTACTTCTTCATTCATTAATATCACCATTTACATTATAATACCCCCTAGGGGTATTGTCAAGACAAAAAGACTACATATGTAGTCTACTTATAATTACTTTAATGCTTCAATCATAATACTGACAACTGGACTAGCAAAAGAAGATTCCGTACTTAAATAATTTAAACCAGGACTTTGAACAGAAATACTAACTTTACTTAAATTAACTAATTCAAATAATTGTTTCGAATAAGGTAAATTAATAATTCCCTGTCCCACAAGGACCGATGACATCGAAGTGCTACCCCAAACAGAACAAGCCACGTAGACTGGATCTTCATCAATCTTTTTAAATCCAAGCGAGATAACCGTTTGACCTTGAACTGCAGGTTCTTGCTTAACCGCATGAGCAACGACTGTAAATGTCACTTTATATAATCCTTCCTTTAAGAAAGTAATAGTATTATTCACATCGCTTAAGTAATAACGACCATCACTATCTTGGACCGTTATCCTAAGAGGTACTCGCTCTCCCGTCGGTACTACTCCATCACTACCCAAAAGGTCTTCACTTGTTGTTACAAAAAAGCCGGTAGGTATTTCTAGTGAGCCTGCTGGTCCTTGAGGTCCTGCTGGTCCCATTGGCCCAGTATCACCTTTAGGTCCTTGAACGCCTTGCTTTCCTTGTTCACCAGGAGGGCCTTCTGGTCCTTGTAAACCACGAGGCCCTTGAATTCCAGGTTCGCCTTGCTCACCTTGTGGTCCTCTTTCCCCTTGAAGACCACGAATTCCCTGAAGACCTTGATCTCCTTTTTCTCCTTTGGGACCTTCTGGACCTGGAGGTCCTGCTTCTCCTTGAGGGCCTCTCTCCCCTTGAAGACCTTGAGGGCCACGAATTACACCAACATCTTCCCACTTAGAGTTTTCATCGGACCAAACATATAAATTGGAACCAACCAAATAAGATTGACCAATACTTCCCTCGGGATGATTTGCTTCTAATTCCTGAAAGGTATCATAATATCCTAAAATAGTTACACTAGTACCGCTTGGACCTGTTGGCCCAGCTGGTCCTATTTCTCCTTGCTTCCCCTGAGGTCCTATCGGTCCCTGAGGGCCTGTTGGCCCAATATCGCCAGGTAAACCTTGAGGCCCCTGAACGCCTTGAGGCCCTTGAGGACCCATAACACCTTGATCTCCTGGAGGGCCTTGAAGTCCTTGAGGGCCAACTTCACCAATAGGTCCTCGCATATTTCCGACATCGTTCCATTCATTTGATGAAACTGACCATATATATAAATCTTCGCCAACTATGTAACAATTGCCAGGCTCACCAGTAGGATGTGCTTCTAAAAAGGCTTCTTTTGTATCATAAGAGCCTAAAATAGTTGGACTAATTCCACTTGGGCCCGTTGGACCTGTTGGACCAGTTAAGCCTTGAGATATGGGAACTATGCATGGACAGAGACATTTCTTATCGTGTTCAATTTTTTTAAGTGCTTTATCATATGTATTCATAGTTACCTCCTTACTCCTATTTTATGTCTTATCATAAATTTGGAAACGACATATGCTCAAATTACAAAAGAATAAGAAAAAAAGCAAGGCCATAACCTTGCTTTCTATCTAAAATATACTTTTCTTTTTTTAATAAATAGATTAATTAATTTCTTTTTTTTCTGTTTATTATAAGAAGAATAGTGGCAACAACTAAAACAATTAAGACTATTACTAAAGCAATAATTGGAATCATATTTTTACTTTTACTTATCGTTATTGTATATTCTCTAGAACTTCCATCTTCGGCAGTTACTAATATTCTTATTTTACTACCATCTTTTAAATCTTCATTACCAATAACTCTAACTTTAGCCTTACTATCTTCAGCTACCGTCTTAATATCCAATTTATCTTCATCTTTAATTTTAAGAGTATAATCTAATTGATTTTTAGAAAAATCGAGATCATATTTAGAAACTTCTAAACTCTTAAGATAGTTATTAGAAGATACCTTTTTACCTTCTTCAGCACGAGTAACGATAAGAGTATATGTCTTAGTACTTCCATCTTCCGCTGTTACGATAAGTTTAATGGTATTTTCGCCAACTTTAAGTTTCTTATCACCATCTAATTTAACACTAGCTTTAGTATCATCAGTTTTGTAGTCAAGTTCTAACTCTTCGACATCATACTCGACAGTCAACTCATAATCAGTTTTATCTTTAGTTAGTTTTAAATTCTTACCATTAACTTTTAAGCTATATAAGTCAGTATTATTACTCTTTTTGCTTTGTTCTTCACTAGGCTTATTATCTGGTTTGGTCGTTTCCGAAGGTGGCGCCACCTGACTACCACCAGTATCTTTCTTCGGTCTCGTTATCGTAATCGTGTAAGTTTTCGATATGCCACTTTCACTTGTGACAACAATATTGAAAGTATTATCACCATAGTTTAAACTCTTTTCGCCAGTACCTTCAACAGTTGAATGTCCATCTTCAGCACTGGCACTTATGCTAACTTTATCGGCATCAACAGTTAATTTGTATGAAGTAGTATTAGGATTAAAATCAATACTTCCTCCACTTACTGTTAAACTTTTCAAATTATTATTTGTCGATTTAGTCCTTATTTTAACTACGGCACTATTTCCCGTACCTTTTGCTTCCTCATCAGCAGAATTTGATATGTCAATATTAGTAAAACTAATAGTAAAACTATCGCCTTCTTTAGCTGAACTTGGAAGTGCAAGTTTTAATGTTCCAATATTGAAACTAGCAGGATAAACATCCATTGTAATTACCCCAACGCCTTCTTCTTCACCAAGGCACAAGCCATTACTACTTGCACAAGCAAAGCCTACATAACTTAAACCACCAAAATTGTAATTAGCAGTAATTCCACTTATATCGCCACTTGTCGTCGCTGAAATATCACAGTTAATATCACTACCCATTTCAACTTCTTGAGGGCAACTTAAAGTTAAATTGGCAGAAAAAGCTTTAATTTTTGAAGGAGCAAAGATAACTAGTGCTATTACCATATATTTTAATATTTTTTTCATTATAGGGCTCCTTTCTTAATAGCATATGTAAGAATCTTTCGAACATCAGTTTGCGATAATCTATTACCATCGACATTCGCAGCTTTAATATAATTTTCGTCCGTAATATAATTTGATTTTATTATGTGTCGCAAAGTAATTCGCGCATCAGCAACTGATACACTACCATCACCATTAACGTCACCCATAACGATAATTGTATATTCAACCGTCCCTTCAGTTAAAGTTACAACTAATTTATCGCCTGTTGCCAAATTACCACTTTTCTTTTCCGAGTTATTTTTATCTACTATCTTCTTCGTACCTGATGTATTAACGTCATCTAAAAGATCATTAATTGTTTTACCAGTTTCTAAAGCAAATTCGATAAACTTATTTTCATCAGGATTAGTATCTCCAACAAACTCTAGGTAATCACTACTAATAGTATATGTTTCTAATGTTTCTCCAGAATACAATACTTCTAATGTCATTCCACTAGTCATTTTACCTTCAGTTACTTCATCACTACCCTTATATATCTTATAAGTTAAACCTTCACCATATGCTTTAACATTGGATATAAATTCATCATAAGTAAATTCTTGACCTTTAATATCAATAATTCCTTTATTTTCATTTAAACTACCAAGGGTTAGACCAAGGATTTTATATGTTTTTAATATTTCTTTTTCACTACTATATTTAATATTTATTTCTTTAATATAATCATTATCATCATGGTTAGTGGTTTCAATGACACCATTAATTAAACGAATGAAATTTGTATTAAGAGTACTAATATTCTTTCCAACATAGATATAATCTTTATTTAAGTAATCATGATAATTAGAGAAAGTATAGGCAACTGCCTTAGTTGAAGCAAGAACTTCACCATTATAGGTAAGAGATATTATACCATCAGAATAAGTTATTTCTAATTTATTGTTACCTTGCTCCCCTAAAATGCTAGGAATGTTAATACTACTTTTTGCAAATGAAGCCGAACCAATATAAGTGTATTCTTTTGATAAATCATATTTTTCAGATGAATAACTTATGATATCAAAACTATCTAACTCTTCTCCACCCTTCATTATTTTTAAGACATATTCTTCAGCTTTTGTTTCACCATTAGTAACAGTTACATTTTCTTTTACTGCCTCCGCCTTAAGAATACTTTCCTGTTTACCAACATAGATATATCCTTTACCAACTTTATAAGTATCTGAGTTTATTTTATAACTTACAATATCAATATTTGATGAAGTTCGCTCATCACCATATTTAATCTTTATTGTATCGTCATCTACTGTTTCAATAGTTCCATTAGTAACAACTAATTTACCTTGTTCAAAACTATTATTTTGAATATATATATAGTTACTTCCTAATACATATGAAGAATCTTCAGAAGAAGATATAGTAACAAATTTTGTTTCAGCAAGTGTCTCAGGTTCTTCTTCTTCACCAGTATAAATTATTTTAAATACGCCTTCTTCATAACTTGTCGTAACATGACTATCTTCAGTTACTGTTATATCTTGTCTCTCTTCAGTTCCTAAATAGATATAATCATCTTCAAGATTATAATCACTAGTATATGTTACTTCAAGATACTTTCTTACGACAACATCACCAGATTTAATATAAACATAACCATTTTCTTCAGTAACAGTAGCATTACCAGTTACTGTAATTTTACTTTCATCAAAATTATTTTTTCCTAAATAGATATAATCTTTAGTTAAATCGTATTCTTCTGATGTATAAGTTATTAAATCATATTCTTTTATTGTTTCTTCCTTATAAGTTATTTTTACTTTATGAGTATCAGTATCAACTTCTACTTTAATAGCCTCATTAGAGCCATCCTCTTTTAGATTTAACTTGCCTAATATAATATCTTTATCCGTATCAGTACCCGCAACAACAAAACCTTTTGCGTCACTTATAACGTAATTCTTGTCACTACTTTCAAGCTTAACAACATTTACTTTAAAATTGATACTAGCAAGAACATTATTACGAGCAGGATTACTATAAGAAAAATTATGAAGATATTCTAAAATCAAATCATATTCACCAGGTACTGATGAACTTAACTCTAGTGATTTAACAGATTCTTCTGTTTTAAGATCACGATTTAACCCATCACTATTCTTTTTAATAGTATTAAGAGTTAACGTACTAGGTTTACTTCCTCCCTGTATCTTGATTGTATCAGGTAATTTAATAATATCGCTGACAATTGTCTTTAATTTTTCTTCAGTTATTTTTTTAGTATCACCTTTATACATAACAACTCTATTAGAATTTATTCCTAAAGGATTACCAGAAACAATAAGTTCAAAAAGATTTTCATTTGAAGACAAATCAAGACTTGTCAAAGAATTATTTTGTATCTTTAAAAACTGTAATTTTTTATTGTGAGAGAAATCCACAGAAGCAAGTTTATTATCTGACAAAGTGACATTTCTAAGACTAGAACCATCTACTGTTGGGAAGGTAATCTCTTTAATTTGGTTATTAGAAGCATCAAGTGTATCTAATAACGATAAATTGGATAAATCTAAATTCCAATCATCTTCACCACTTCCTAAAGCATTACCGCTTAAATACATTTTCTGTAAATTTGTACAAGCACTTACATCAATTGATGATAATTGATTATTTTGTAAACGAAGCTCAGTAAGCTTTTTATATGCTCCTAAATCAAGTCTTTCAGTTAAACTATTGCTACTTAAATCGAGATACTCAAGTTTTAATTCTTTACCATCTGACATTTCAGGTAATTTAGGAAGTGCTATATTTGTTAAGCCTTCATTTTGAATAACAATCTTTTTTAAATTAATATTCTTATTTAAATCGACTGGTATAACTTTCTCATTTTCAGAAAATTCAAATGTTTCAAGATTAGGAAAATGACTCAAATCAAGACTACTTAAATTATTACTAGATAGATTTAAATATTTCAACGTTTCATTATCACTTACATCTTTTAATAGCGTTACATTGCTTAAATTATTTGAACTTAAATAAACACTAACTAGACCAATATATGATGATAAATCAAGATCTGTTAACTCATTATTGCTTAAATTAAGATAAGTTAATGTCGCACTACTTTCTCCATCAGCAGTTGGAAGAGTAATACTTGATAAGCCACAATTTCTAACACTAATTGTCTTTAATTTTTTATTATTAGATAAGTTTAATTCACTAAGTTTTTCATAAGTAATATCCAAAGTAGCTAACTCTTCATTATGACTCAAATCTAAACTAGTAAGAACATAATTATCATCATTAACCAGAGATGTAACACGTAAGTTAGTCAAAGCCGTATTTTGACTAACATCGAGTTCAGTTACTTTAGTTCCAAAAAAACTAACTTCTTCTAGACCTGTTAATAATTCTAGGCCTGTCAAATCACTGACATCACTAGTACTACTTAATTTTTTAACCTTAGATAATTTTTCATTAAGATTTTGTAGTTCTCCCTTAATTCCATCATCAATTGCGGGAACTTCAGGCTTTTCAACAGGATCACCAGCATTTTCTGGATCCTTATTTAACTTATCCATATACTCAATATATTTTGTTTGATTTTCTAGATAAGTTGTTACTTCTTCCTTTTCATTGAGTAATCTTTCATATTCTGTCCAATCGATGGTGTCTTCTAATTCAAGTTTAGCATAACCTTCGCTGATGTCTTTACGAAAGTTTGCATCAATGAAAGGTATTTTTTCCATTTCTTCAATGGAACTTGCTGCTACTGATGCAGCTTCTTTATTGTCGGAATCTAATTTAACTAGCTGTTCTTTTACTTCTGGTTTATGATAACCGAGAAAAATTCCTAAACCAAAGACAAAAGCACTTAAAGTTAAAGTTCCTATCAATATAGTTTTTTTCTTCATACTTCCACTCCTTTTCTATATATATTATGAAACACTCCAAAGAAGGGCGAACTATTTCAACCTAAAACTTTGTCGAAATTTATCGTCCATAGTGTAATTTAATTATACACGATAAAAAGAAAAAAAGATAGTACTTTATTATCTTTTATCAAATATTTGACACCTACAATTTAACTTCTCGCAGATCCATCAACCGAAAGAACAACACCCGTTATATAACTTGCCATATCGCTAGCTAAGAAAAGAAAAGCATTAGCAATATCGCGTGGAGTCCCAATTCGTCCTAGAGGAATTGTCTTTATTAATGGTTCAATCATTTCTTTTGAAAGAGACGCAACCATATCGGTATTAATAATTCCGGGAGCAACTGCATTTACTCTAATATTGTAAGGAGCAAGTTCACGAGCGAGTGACTTAGTAAAACCATTAACAGCAAATTTACTAGATGGGTATCCTATTCCTGAAGGCTGCCCATAAATACTGACCATTGAACTAGTATTTAAGATAACTCCTCCCTTATTTTCTTTCATATATGGAATTACAGCTTTACAAGTATTAAAAATAGCATTAACGTTTAAATCCATAATTTTAGCAAAGTCTTCAGACGTCGTATTTTCAATCCTTTCCTTCGCCGATATCCCAGCATTGTTAATTAAAACATCAATATGACCATATTTATCATAAATTTTTTTTAACACTCTACTTACATCATCATAATTAGTTAAATTTGGATAATAACCTATTACTTCTTTTTTTTCTCTTTTTAGTTCATTTAAAGCCTTATCGACACTCTCTTCTTTAGATCCAAACAAAATAACTTTAGCTCCATTTTCATAAAAAGCTCTTACTGTTTCAAAGCCAATTCCTCTTGTTCCTCCCGTCACTACAACTACTTTATTTTCTAAATTTAGCATTGATATCCTTCCTCTCATAATAAAGTCAAGTATTTATTATACAAAACTTTATAAATTTTTTATTTTTTTGAT
>CANRJI010000019.1 GCA_947630885.1 uncultured Bacilli bacterium | reverse complement strand
CGAAGGTATATTCTATCATAGAAGAATACTGACATTTTAAAAAAATCTTATACTGACATTTTAAAAAAGGTTTAACACTTTTTACTTTATTATATGCAAAAGTTTATTTTTGTGTTATAATATCTATTTGTTCAAAGGGGGGGGAAAAAGATTATGAATAAGATTTGTAAAAGCCAAAATGATAAATGGCGCGACATGTATAATATAGCGGTACAGTATTACGAAAAACATGGAAATTTAGAGGTCCCTGATGGCTATGTAACTGAAGAAGGTCAAAAATTAGGAACTTGGATTCAAACTCAAAGACGCTGCTATATCAATGGTAAACTATTGCCAGAAAGAAAAATTCTTTTGGAAAAAATAGAAATGCGTTTTAAACCTAAATGGAGTGCTGTTCCATGGGATATAGCATACGCAAAAGTATATGAATACTATGAGCAACACCACAATATAAAAATTCCTAAGGAATATTCATTACAAGTAGGTTATCAGCTTGATACTTGGCTATTAAGACAAGAGCATGCTTATGCTAATGGTGATTTACCAGAGGAGAGAAAAGAGCTACTCGAGAAATTAGGAATGTCCTTTGATATTGCAAAAACTGATGCAAAAAAAGTTAAATGGGAAGAAGCATATCAAAAAGCTAAGGAATACTATGAAAAATATGGCGATTTGGAAGTTCCATACGATTATCGAACAAGTGATGGCTATTTATTAAATCCATGGGTATCAAAACAGCGAATGCTATATAAAAAAGGATTATTACCTTTTGAAAGGATAAAATTACTCGGAGATATTGGTATGCGTTTTACTTTGAAATACAATACAAAGCCTTGGGATGAAGCATATGAACTAGCTAAAGAATATTATGAAATTAATGGTCATTTAAAAATTCCACAATTGTATCGAACAAGCGATGGATATTTTTTAGGAGGATGGGTTTCTGCTCAAAAGAAAGCCTATCGGTATGGAAAATTATCTGAAGAGCGAAGAATCCTTCTAGAAAAAATAGGAATTTCATTTGAGCGAAAGAAAATGTTATATACGTGGGAAATGATGTACGAAAAGGCTAAGGATTATTATAATACTTTTCATAATTTAAATATTCCAAAGAGTTATGTAACAGAAGACGGTTATGCACTTGGATCTTGGTTATATTTGCAAAAAATTAATTATAATAATAACACACTCCCAACTGATAAAGCCGAGTTACTCACAGCTCTTGGTATGAATTTTACCATTCAAAAAAAGTCTATTTCATGGGAAGATATGTATGAAAAAGCCAAAGAATACTATGAAAAATATGGTAATTTATTAGTTAAAAGAAATTATGTAACGGAAGATGGCCTTCCATTAGGCGTTTGGATTAATACTCAAAGGTACTTTCATACTACTAATAGACTTATTCCAGAAAGAACTAAGTTACTTGAAGATATTGGTATGCGCTTTGATATTAGAAGAATTATTATGAATTGGGATGATGCCTATTTAAAAGTTAAAGAATATTATAAAAAATTTGGCAATCTGGACAGAATATGGGATGGTCAAACAGACGAAGAATTACTTTTAAAGAAGTGGATTATTAATCAGCAAATCTATTATAGCAGAGGAAATCTTTCTCATGAGAGGGTAATATTACTTAGTGAAGTAGGTGTTTCCTTCGATACAAAAAGAAATTATATTTCATGGGATGAAATGTATGAGATTGCTTGTAAGTATTATGCTACTAATGGTAATAGTGATATTCCACTTAATTATCGAACCGAAGATGATCATCCTCTAGGATCATGGCTAGCTTGTCAAAAGAGACTTTATCGAAATAATTTGTTAGATGAAAGAAAAACGAATCTACTTAGAGATATAAATGTCGTATTTGATTTGCAAAATGAAAATATTACTTGGGAGCAAGCTTATTTATATGCTAAAAGATATTATGAAGAATATGGTAATTTAAAAGTTCTTTGTACATACACGACGAAAGAAGGGTATTTGTTAGGAAACTGGATAATTAAACAGAGACAACTATATAAAGCACATAAATTAGAGAAGGATAGAGAGTTATTGTTATCTAAAATTGGTATGATATGGGGAATAGGTAAAAATCAAGAAAATGTTAATTCTTTGTGTTTGCAGTATGGTATTAATATTAATGATTTGAAAAGAAATATATCATATCATGAACTTGTTGTTAAAATTGAATATTTATTACAAAATGATCTTCCTTTATATATAGATGGAAAAATTTGTGATATCTTTAATATGAGTAATATAAATATGCAAGTGAAATATGGTATAAGTACCCAAGAATTAGTAGAAAATTATTATATTGAAGAGCAAGCTAAAGTAAGAAAATTGGAGCATGAATAAAATGTTTTTGCAAAAATATTTGAGTTCTATATACTATGATTTAGTTATCAATAATTATGATTATGACTATTTGATGATGCTCGATGAAACTAATTTTGGAAAAATATATAATGTTTTAAAGAAATATAATTTTTATTTTATTAATGATATTATTTTAAATTACATAGAAATCTTTTTTATGACAGTTGAAGAGGTAGAAAAGGGAATAATAAAACTTAGAGAAAAACTAGGCGATAAATTTGTCTATATAATAGGTAATGATATGCGATATTTGGATGAGATAATTGATGGAAAAGAAGAGTTCTAGTATCTAAAAATACTTGAACTTTTTATTTCTTTTAGGTGATAAACGTGTTATAATGAAAATGTGTGAGAGATTATGAGATTAAAAAATATTAAAGGTGCAAGTGAAAAGATTATTAAAGGGAAATATTTTATAAATAATCCTAATGAGTATCGGGGAAGATGGAAGAAGTTATTTGGTAATAATAATCCTATTTATATTGAAATTGGAATGGGTAAAGGAAAGTTTTTAATTGAAAATGCTCTAAATAATCCTAATATTAATTATATTGGTATTGAAAAATATGATTCGGTAATATTAAGGGGAGTCGAAAAAACTAATGAATTAGAACTAAATAATTTATATTTAGTGAGAATGGACGCTCGTCTAATTGAAGAAATATTTGATAAAGAAATATCGTTAATATATTTAAATTTTTCGGATCCTTGGCCTAAAGAAAGACATAGTAAAAGAAGACTTACAAGCAGGGTATTTTTAGAAAGATACGATAAAATATTTAAAGGGAAAAAGAAAATTATCATGAAAACAGATAATAGAAGTCTATTTGATTTTTCTCTGGAATCATTTAAAGAATATGGCTATATGATAGATTATGTAAGTTATGATTTACATAGTGACAAAGATGATATTATAACGACAGAGTATGAAGATAAGTTTGTCAGTATGGGGCAAAAAATTAATTATTTAGAAGCAAGTAAGGAGTAGAATATGAAAGTGTTTAAAAATTTGGATATTAATCCAACAAATATGAATCTTTATACAGCGGCAGTTACGCATTCTTCTTTTACGAATGAAAATCCTAGTTATACTAACTATGAAAGATTAGAGTTTTTAGGAGATGCGGTTTTAGAAATTATTATTAGTGAATATTTATATAAAGAAAGAAAATTAGAAGAAGGTGTCATGACGAGAATGAGAGCTTCTTATGTCTGTGAAGAAGCTTGTGCAACATATGCTAAAGAAATTGGTTTGGATATGGATATTAGATTAGGTAGTGGGGAGGCACTTAATCAAACGATTCTCGCTGATGTTTTTGAAGCTTTTATCGCAGCTTTGTATTTAGATCAAGGCTTTGATTTTACGAGAAAGTTTGTCTTAGATATTATTGTAAAATATATTGATAAGGAAGTTGATTTTCTTCATGATTATAAATCGACTCTTCAAGAATATGTACAGACAGTTAAGCAATCTGTTACTTATGAAGTAGTTGGAGAAGAAGGACCTGCCCACAATAAAAGGTTTACGTCTGTTGTTAAAATTGATGGAATTATTATGGGTAAAGGGACAGGAAATAGTAAAAAGGCTTCAGAGCAAGAAGCTGCACGAGATGCCCTTAGTAAGCGAGCTAAAATAGAAAGTTTTAAGTAAGCAAGAGATATTTTCTTGCTTTTGTTTACACATAAATTAAATATAGTTATTGGTGGTTAAAATGACAAGACAGTTATATTTTAGTAATAATTTTCGAAGAATCATGGATATGGAAAATGATAGTCTTTATTTGGATGTTAATAGTTTACCTCGTTATTTTTACCAATTTATCGAAGAAGTAAATAATATGCTTTTATTACAAGATGTTGAAACAGAAAAGAAGTACTATTTAAAAGATCTTAAGGAAGTAATGGATAACGATTCTTTTTCTTCGGATAGAGATAATAAATACATTATTCAGGTTGATATTAAGGAAATAGGAAATTTTATAGAAAATCTTTATTTTTATTTTTTTGATGTTGTTTCTGATAAAATTCTTTTATATGTTATGTGTGAAAAAATTAGTTATGGAAGTAAATATCAAACGAGTTTATATGAAATAATGTATAAGGAAAATTTATGTCTTAAGAGTAATCTTATAGTAGATAAAATATATTTAATAGAAGATAAGGGAATATTTGATATAAAAGAAGATCTTTTTTATGGTTATGATAATTTAAAAAAATTTTATTTAGATAGAAAATATAATGATGATTTACTCCATGCTTTTTTTGAGGAAAACTTATATTCTTTCTTATATTTAGATAATTTGGAAGAGTTAAAGAAAAGTAAGTTATATCAAAATAGCAATATATGGCTTGGTAAAAATTATCTATTTCAAGTACCAATTAATTTAAAAATGCTAACTTTTAATCCTATTATGCATAAGGAATTTGAATACTTGATAAAGATGGGACTATTTAATTTAGCTTTTGGAGAAGGTATTGATGATATTAAATATCAGGGAAGTTTTAGTAAAACATTTGGTGTAGATAAAAAGTATTTACCATTTATGAAAAAAATTAATATAACGTCTTATGAACTAGAAATAATGAAACAGTATCCAACGAACAATGAAAAGTTACTTCGCTATATGTGTGAATTTTTTGACTGTATTGATAGGGTATGGGAGTATCTTTCACCTTATCAATTATTAGAATATTTGCAAAAACAAGGATTAGGAGAAATGTATACTTATGAATATCTTGACTATTTAGATGCTTGTAAGAAAATGGGCTTTGATATGAAAGATAAGGAAGTTTTATTTCCGCAAAATTTACTTGATAGTCATGATAAAATCCTACTTGAATTTACTTTGGTTACTAATCCTTTACTCGATGATAAAATTAAAAATTTATCAGAATTATTAGAACTTAATATTTATAATGATGATAAATATGTTATTTTTCCTGCAAGTAATATTAGCAGTCTAATTGACGAGAGCACGCAGATGAATAATTGTGTTCGATTATATTCGGAAAAGATAGGAGATAATGAGTGTCAAATTTATTTTATGAGATTAAAAGATAGTAAAGATAAATCACTTGTAACGATTGAAGTTCGTAATGGGAAGGTAGTGCAAGCCAAGACAAAATTTAATAATGAAGTAGATAAAGATGAAATGGAAGTAATAAAGAAGTGGGAAAAGCATCTTTTACCGATTATAAATGAGAAAAAATAATGGAATACTATTTTTAGTTAAAAATTTAGCTTTGCTAAATACTTGCAATTGAAATGATGATAATATATAATTAAATTGATAATAGATTAATTATTATCGATAAGAAAGGATGATGATTTTATGGATAAGAAAAAAATGGGGACAGCATCGCTTGTACTTTCGTTAGTATCTTTATTTCCTCTTCTGTTGTCTCCATCAAACATTAAAACTGCTGAAATTTTTGTTGTTGTCTTTGTAATATTAGCAATTGCTAGTATAATTTTAGGATTTATGAGCAAAAAGGAAGCTAAGGGATTAGCAATTTCTGGTATTGTTATTGGTATTATTTCGCTAATTTTTTTATGTTTGGCACTGATTGGCTTTGTTGGAATAAGCAATGCTACTAATTGCATCGATAATGGTGATGAGACTTCAACTTGTATGTATAATGGAGTCGAAATAGAAGTTCCAAATATATATTTAAGAGAAGATCAAAAGGAAAAATAGGAGTATTTAAGTGAAAAAGAAGAAGCCTAATGTTATTTTGTTTACATTATTAATGATTATTATCTTTTTATTTATTACTGAAGGTATTATTTGGGGTTATGGAGGCAATTTAATATATTATACAATTTCAAATCATCCTCAAGGTAATTTAGTTGTTAGTGAAGCTATATTAGCGGTTATGGTATTTATTGTCTTACTTATTTTTAAGAATGGATATATTTTTACAGAGAAGAAAGAAAAAATTGGAGTAGGGTTATTCTATGGCTTATTTTATCTTTTAGGGTCTATTTTATTCATGCTTTTATATGGTGTTTATGCCGGTGGATTTAAAAGTGGCTTGACAATAATTAATGTTGTTATCGGTTGTTTTCTCGTTGGTCTCTGCGAAGAGTTTCTATGTCGTGGATGGCTTCTTAACGAGTTTTTAGAGCGATATGGCGATAATAAAAAAGGGATTTGGTATTCAATTATTATAAGTGGTATTATTTTTGGACTTATGCATCTAGGAAATATTTTTGTAGTAGGTCAAAATCCTATACTTACAATTACACAGATTATTAATGCTGCTGCTTTAGGAACTATCTTTGGCGTCATTTATTATAAGACAAAAAATATTTGGTCAGTTGTTCTTTTGCATGGACTATGGGACTTTTCTCTATATTTAGGAGTGGTTGCTCCAATTAGTGATAAAACTGAAGTACTTAGTAGTTTTTCAGTAATTGGCTTAATATTTACGATACTTATGATGGGCGCAGAACTTGTAAATATTATTCCTTATGTTAAAGATATTGATGCTAAACCAAAGAAAAGTGATATAATTACCTGTGCTATTTTGAGTATTATCTTTTATTTGATATTCTTAATTGTAAGTGCTTCATTTACAGCAAAAATTGGTAATACATACGAGTATAAGGAACTTTATTTAGATAATTATGCGGTTACTACTGATAATTATGATGAATATATGATTAATTATCAAAACTAACAAAAAATGATAAAGATAATTTGGTATTAACGAATATGAATACTAATTATGCAGTAGAAATAGAATGTGAAAAATTATTTGATTACTTAATTATGGAAAAAGAAGATTATTATCTTTTAGCTTATGTCGATTATACACAAAATGCTAATGCTTATTTAAATTATGTTTATTTAAATAAAGAGGAATTATCAAATGATGATGGATATTTATATAATATGAAAAATGAGATTAAGAAATATTTATTACCTGAAAGACTTAATTTGGTAATTATTAGTGATTATGTAAATGATACTTCTTATTTAGGAGCATATAATGTCGATTATGGCTATTATTTGTTAACTAACGAAGATGAAGTATCAATACTAAAAAGAAAGTGAATGGAAAAATTATGATGAAAGATAATATTGCTAACATAACAGATTTTATATTTATTGGAAAAAACTTTGAAGAACTTACATATTACGATTTACTTATCATTAATGCTGACTATGCTGAAGAATCAGTCGCTGGCGATATGAAAAGAATGTATGATAAAAAGATTATTGATGATGATACAACATTTTTGATATGTGCTGGACATGGTGAAGATGAAAATGATTCAGCTGGTTTACTAGTTAGTTATTTAAAGGGAAAAGGTCTTAAAAATAAAATAATTATCGATGATAAGTATATTGAAAATCCTCTTCTTTTAAAGAATATTAATAAACTTATCGATATTAATAGTTATAATCATATTCTTCGAATTGCTAAAGCTTTTGTAGCACGAAGATTTTATATGAATGCTAAAAGACATCATTTTCCAATTTCAAAATGTGATTTTTATGGAATTGTCGATGGAAGAAATATTGGAAAAGATTCATGGTATTTATCAGAAGTAGGAAGAAAACAAGTTATGAAGGAATTTGTTAATATTGGAAATTTGTTTTTAGAAGGCGAATTAGATTTGTAACTTTATATGTGTTTTAATAAAAGAAAGAAACAAGGAAATATGGAGTATCTTCCTTGTTTTGTTATGAAATAAGTGATAGAATATTGTTGTTAATGATTTTGAATGAAAGATAGTATTTGATTAAAATTAAAAATATGAACAAAATAATGTTAGTAAAATTAATAAATTTTATGAAGAAACTATTTACACTTGAAAGTATAAATGATAAAATATACTTGCAAGTGTAATGAGGTGATATTGTGAATGTAGAAGTATTAAAAACATTTTTAAAGAGTAGTAATGGTTATATTACTACTAAAGAAATACAGAATTTAGGAATTTCAAAAACAAAAATATCTCAATTGATAAAGGATAAAATTTTAAGAAAAGTATCATATGGAATATATATCGATAATGATTTGGTTGAAGATGAATATTTTTTATTACAAAAAAGATTTATAAATACAATTTTTTCTTATAATACTGCTTTTCACCTTTTAAATTTGAGTGATAGACCTCCTTATGAATTAGATGTTACAAGAATAAGCGGTAGTAGTAATATTAAAAATATTAATTGTCATTATGTAAAAAAAAGTAAAATAAATATAGGAGTTATAGAAGTAATGAGTCCATATGGAAATCCTATAAAAATATATAATGCAGAAAGATGTATATGCGATATGTTAAAAAATCCTAATGAATATGATATTGAACTATACAATAAGATATTAAATAATTATTTTAAAAGTGATGAAAAAGATTTAATCAAACTTGATGAGTATGCAAAAATTTTTAACGTATATGAAAAACTTACTACAATAATAGAGGTGTTAATGAAATGATAACTTACAATGACTTAAAGGAAAAAGCAAAAGATATAGAAAGTAAGTACAATGTAAGTCATTATGAGGTATTACAAAAATTTATGTTTGAAAGAATTCTAGAGAGAATATCTGTATCAAAATATAAAAATAATTTTATTTTAAAAGGCGGATTATTATTATCAGCAATTTTCGGAATCGATAATAGAACGACAAAAGATATGGATGCATCTATTAAAGGTTTAAATATTTCAAAAGAGCATATGGTAAAAGTGTTAAATGAAATACTTCGAATAAATTTAAATGATGGTGTAAAATTTAATGTTGTCGATGTAACTGATATAAGAGAAGATGATGAGTATGGGGGAAATAAATACAAAATTGTTGCGCATTTGCAAAACCTTAAAGTTAATTTAGATATTGATATTTCAACGGGTGATGAAATAACTCCGAAAGAAATAAAATATAAATATCCTTTAGTATTTGAAAATAGAAGTATCTTAATTAGTTCGTATAATTTAGAAACAATATTAGCAGAAAAACTTGAAACAATTTTAAGGAGAGGACATTATAATACAAGAATGAAAGATTACTATGATGTTTATATGTTTTTAACTAAATTAAAAGAAGAAATTAATGTTGAAATAGTAAAAGAAGCTATCAAAAATACTTTTTCTAAAAGAGATTCTTTAGATGTTTTAAATGATTATACTCAAATATTAAACGATATTTTAAATTATGAAAGAATAAAAATTTATTGGAAAAAATATACAGAAAAAAATAAATATGCACAAGGAATTATTTTTGAAAAAATATTAGAAGTAATTAGAGAATTTTTAAATGAAATTGAAATAGTTACTATATCAGTATAAGAAATTTAAAAATTTTAAAAAAAAATATGAAATAGATTAAGAATTTTGTGACTGATAATTGTAGCATGAAAGGAGGAATATTATGTTTAAGTTAGTATCAAAATATGAGCCTAGTGGTGACCAACCAAAAGCAATTAAAGAACTAGTTGATGGTATTAAAGAAAATAAAAAGCATCAAGTTTTACTTGGAGCAACAGGTACTGGTAAAACTTTTACGATTGCTAATGTTATTAAAGAGGTTAATAAACCAACTTTAGTTCTTGCTCATAATAAAACACTTGCAGGACAACTTTATAGTGAGTTAAAAGAGCTATTTCCGGAAAATAGAGTTGAATATTTTGTATCCTATTACGATTATTATCAACCTGAAGCATATGTTCCTAGTACGGATACTTATATTGAAAAAGACTCTAGTATCAATGATGAAATTGATGAACTTAGACATAGTGCTACTAGTGCTTTGATATCGAGAGATGATGTTATTGTCGTTGCTTCGGTTTCATGTATATATGGTATTGGTGAAATTGAAGAATATAAAAAGAAAACGCTTACTTTAAATGTTGGCGATGTAGTTGAAAGAGATACAGTATTAAAAAAATTAGTGGAAATGCTCTATGAAAGAAATGATTTAGATATTAAAAGAGGAACTTTCAGAGTAAGAGGAGATAGTTTAGAAATTATTCCAAGTTACGAAAGAACAAATGGTTTATTAATTGAATGGTTTGGTGATGAAATAGACCGAATTAGTGAAGTTGATATGGTAACGGGCCATGTTCTTAAAGATAAGAAAACGGTATCTATTTTTGCCGCTTCACACTTTGTTACGGATGAAGAGAGAGTTAAAATAAGTATTCAAAGAATTCTTAAAGAAAAAGATGAGAGAGTTAAATACTTTAAAGAAAATAATAAATTAATTGAAGCACAGAGAATTGAAGAGAGAGTTAATTACGATATGGAGATGCTTGGTGAAACAGGATTCTGTCGTGGCATCGAAAATTATTCAAGACATATTGCTTTAAAAGAAGAGGGGGAAGAACCAAATACTTTAATTGACTTTTTTCCGAAAGATTTTCTTTTAGTTATTGATGAGTCACATGTTACAATTCCTCAAGTTAAAGCTATGTATAATGGCGATAGAGCAAGAAAAGTAAATTTAGTTGACTACGGATTTCGTCTTCCTAGTGCTTTAGATAATAGGCCTCTTAAATTTGAGGAGTTTGAAGAAAAAATTAATAAAGTTATCTTTGTTTCGGCAACACCTGGCGATTATGAAATGGAAAAAGTAGAGGGAAAAGTTGTCGAACAGATTATTAGACCGACTGGACTATTAGATCCATTAATTGAAGTTAGACCGACCAAAAATCAGATTGATAATCTGGTTGCGGAAATTGAAAAACAGAATGAAAAAAATGAGCGTACTTTAATTACGACACTCACGATTAGAATGGCTGAAGAACTTACAAATTATTTAAAGAGTCTCGATATTAAAGTAGCATACTTACATAATGAAGTAAAGACGTTAGAACGTTTAAAAATTATTAGAGAGCTTCGATTAGGTAAATATGATGTCGTCGTTGGAATAAATCTTCTTAGGGAAGGTATCGATATTCCCGAAGTATCACTTATTGCCATAATTGATGCTGATAAACAAGGATTTTTACGTAGTACGAGAAGTTTAATACAGACGATAGGGCGAGCCGCGCGTAATGCTAATGGTAGAGTTATCATGTATGCCGATATGATTTCAGATAGTATGAGAGAAGCAATTGATGAGACAGAAAGAAGAAGAAAGATTCAAGAAGAATATAATACTTTACATGGAATTGTACCAAAGACGATTATGAAGAGTATTCAGGAAGTTATATCGAATGAAAATGAAAAGAAGATCGAAAAAGAAGAGAAGTTAAGTAAGAAAGAGAAAGCTGATCTTATCGATTCACTTACCAAAGAAATGAAAGATGCGGCATCTAGACTTGATTTTGAAAGAGCTATGGAACTTCGTGATATTATTTTTGATTTAGAGAATAATTAAATAGTTATTCTCTTTTTTCAAAAGCCAAAGATAAGCCAAAAACCAATTGATATTAAGGCAAGATACTCGAGAAGTAAAATAAAGACATTGCCAAAGCAAGGGGCAAATAAGGTTATGAGCATTTGATAGAAAGTAATTATTAAAAGCATAATAGTAGCAAGAAAGATAATTAACTTTAAACCAATACAAAGTCTAAAAAAATTAAAAAAGTTATTAAACATAATTATTCACCTACCATAATATATGTCAAGGATGATTTTTTGCGAATATTGGTATTGTTAAAAAAATAAATCTATGATAGAATTATAGTTGTAAAATGAGGTGATATTATGGATAATAACACTATTTTGTTTGATCCATCAGAAGTAAATGAAAAAGATATTAAAAATACTTTAAAAGATGCTACTGAGGCTCTTGCAGAACGAGGGTACAATCCAATCAGTCAACTCGCCGGTTACATCATATCAGGAGATTTGGGTTATATTTCATCGTATAAAGAAACAAGAAATAGAATATCTAAAATTGACCGCACAGTTTTAGTAGAAACATTACTTAAAGAGTATTTAAAATGAGATATTTAGGAATTGATTTAGGAAGTAAAACCATAGGACTAGCTATGTCTGATGCAACAAAAACAATTGCTTCAGCTTATAAGACAATTTATTTTGAAAATGAAGATTACGAAGGAACAATTGATGAAATTAAAAAGATTGTCTTAGAAAATGACATTGAAAAGATTATTATTGGATTGCCTAAAAATATGGATAATACGCTTGGAGATAGAGCTAATATTACGATTAAATATCGCGATTTATTAAAAGAAAAAATTGATATCGAGGTTATCATGTTCGATGAGAGATTAACTTCAGTTATCTCGAATGCTATTTTAATTGAGGCCGATATGTCAAGAAAAAAAAGAAAAAAGAAAGTCGATGGAATTGCGGCCCAAGTTATTTTACAAGATTATTTGAATAAGGAGAAAAATGAACAATATGAATAAAGAGAATACATTTAAAGTTATTGATAAAAATGGTAAAGAAATAGAATTTGAAGTATTATTTACTTTTGAATCAGATGAAACAAAGAAAAATTATATGGTATATACTGATAATACGAAAGATGAAAATGGTAATGTCAGAGTATATGCTTCCGTATTTAATCCCGAAGCAGAACCATTAGAATTACTTCCTGTTGAGACAGAAAGAGAATGGAAGATAATTGAAACAATTCTTCAGTCAATTGAAGAGGAAAGCAAGAAGAATAGCGAAGAAAATAAATAATTTATTTTCTTTGGGAGGAAAAGAATGAAGAAGTTTAGAAATGCTGCAATTGGGTTAGTAGTGATATTTACGTTTGCTATTGTTGCTGTTTGTACATATTATAATATTAATATGGCTGGAGTATCAAAAGATAGTACTTTAAGAGAAATAAATATTGAAGCAGGAACAATTGAAAGTATTGCAATTACTTTAAAAGATAATGATTTAATAAAGAATGTCACAATATTTAAAATATATACAAAACTTACTGGTAAAACGAATTTAAAAGCTGGAATATATGAGTTATCTCCTGATATGGGAGTTAAAAAGATTGTTTCAATCTTAGAAGAAGGTACAAAATATAATCCTGATGAGATAATGATTACTTTTAGAGAGGGAATTAATATTAGAGAAGTTGCTAAGATAATTAGTGAAAATACGAACAATAGTTATGATGAAGTTATGGCTATGGTAAGTAATAGTGAGTATATTGATGGTTTAATTAATGATTACTGGTTTATAACAGATGAAGTTAAAAATAGCAATATTTATTATGCTATCGAAGGTTATTTATATCCTAATACTTATAGATTTATGAATAAAGACGTCAGTGTGCAAGATATTTTTGAAAAGATGCTTAAAGAAATGGATAATAAATTATCAAAATATAAAAAAGAAATAGAAGATAGTACATATAGTACTCATGAACTTTTAACTCTTGCTTCGATTGTCGAATTAGAAGGAGCTAATGCTAGCGACCGTAAGAAAGTAGCTGCTGTTTTCTATAATCGATTAAATTCAAATGCTTATCCAACTTTGGGAAGTGATGCGACAACTTATTATGGCTCGAAAATTGATGATTGGAAAGTAAGCCTTACTTATAATGAACTTAATGATTGTTCAAATAAATATAATACGAGATGTCCATCAAATACGGGATTACCGGTTGGACCTATTTGTAATCCTTCAGTGGAATCTATCGAAGCTGTAATTAATCCAGAAAAAAATGATTATTATTATTTTGTTGCGGATTGTCAAGGCAATGTTTATTTATCAAAGACAGAATATGAACATAATAATATTATTAATACACTTAAAAGTCAGGGTAACTGGTGTGCTTAAAGTAAAAAATATTGTAAATAATTCTAATCTATGTTAAAATTAAATCATGATAGGAGAGTTGACATGATTAAAGTAAGTAATATATGTTATCACTTTTTCTTATGCCAAGTTAACAATATGTTAATCTGGGGGGGGGCTTGTAAGTCCTTATAAATTAATAAATAAAATAAAAATATTAGACTATGAAGTAACTAGTATGTAAGTACTAGATTTTTT
>CANRJI010000018.1 GCA_947630885.1 uncultured Bacilli bacterium | reverse complement strand
AGAATTAAAAGATTATCAAATACCATCTTCTAGTCTCAATCTACTTTTTGATAGTTTCAAATATCAAATTGACGATTTAGATAAATTAAACATTGATAACGAAATATTTGTTGAAGGTAAAAAAGAAATAAAAGAGCTTTTTTCTTATATATCGGAGCTAGGTCTTACTGAGTGTCGTTTTACTCCATACTTAGCAAGAGGCCTAGAAATCTATACAGGAACCGTTTTTGAAGTATTTGATGCTAAGAAACGTTTAACGTGTGCTCTTGGTGGAGGAGGCCGTTTCGATAAAATAATTACTAATTTTATTGATGATGGCAATAATTATCCATCTGTTGGTATTTCCTTTGGCATTGTTCCCATCTGTGAAATACTTGAAAAAGAATCATTACCAGCACCTTACGACTTATTAATTATTCCTCTTAATACCGAAACTGCCAGTTTAAAACTTGCTAATCTTCTTCGTGCTAAAGGCATCAGAGTAATCATTGAGATGACTGGACGAAAAGTTGGTAAGGCACTAGAGAGAGCTAGTAAAGATAAAATACCTTATGTCATTGTCTTTGGACAAGACGAATTACAAAAACAAGTTATTGAAATTAAAGATATGAAAAACAGTACTAGCACTGAAGTTTCTTTAGAAAGCATTGATGAAATAGCTAAGATCATTCAAAAAAGATAGAAATATCTTTTTTTTACTTGAAAAAGTAAGTATTATTTGATATGATATCTATAGTAAGGAATGATAGAAATGACGACTAATAAAACCAATTTCTTTTTATTGATGACGACAATTTTAAGTACCTTTGTTTTATTAATTGGAGCGACATTTTCCTATTTCAATATTCGAAATATGAGTGACCTAAATGCTCTAGCAGTTGAAGCCGGCGAAGTAAAACTCGGCTTAGGCGTATCGGAAATATATAATCATGGGCCCCTCATTCCTCTAAAGGACGAATATATTGATTTAGCCTATGAAAGAGAATGTAAGGACGATTACGAAAGAAGCTGTTGTTTAGCATATTCTCTTGAAGTATTTAATTATAAAGAAAGTCAAGAAGTTGAAGGTAAGATTGACTTCACTATCGAAGGAATCGAAAATTTAAGTTATATGCTTCTTGATGAAGAAGGCAATCGTTATTTAGACATTAATCATATTGATAAAGATTCTCCTCAAGGATTAACTTTGGGGAAACCTTTTACGCTTGATAAAGCCATTGAACCATCATGGACTTCTAAAAAATTTACTTTACTAATTTGGTTAACTGATAATGGAAAAAATCAAAATAAAACAGATAGCTTTGGAAACTTTACCGCTACAACAACTTTTTCCACATCGCATACTGGGCGCTTGACTGCTTCGGTAAAGGGTATGGAATCACAAGATCAAAACTCATCGGTATTAAGTTAGGAGAATAACATATGAAAAAGAATTTGCTTATTGCTATCATTTCTGTTTTTACTATTGGTCTTGTCACTTTCGCAGGTACTTATGCTTATTTTGTTGCTTCAAGTTCGGCAACAATTACTGGTGAAACAGAAAACTCTGTAGCGAGCACCTTAAGTTTAACCACTACTCATGTGGCCGAAGATTTAGTCCCTCTTTCTGATAATTTAATTAAAAATGCTGTCTCTAAGAGTAGTAATAAATGTATTGATAAAGATGGCTATGAAGTTTGTACTTTATATCAAGTAACTCTAAGTAATAAATCTGCTAGTGAAAATTTATATGGTTACATTCGAACTGGTACTTCGACATATACGACTGATCATTTAAAATTTCAAGTCTTCGATCCAAGTTTTACCGCCTTGACTGATGTTATGACTTTATCAAATGTCACTGATGAAATCGTTTATTTTGAAAAAGGTTCTGACTACTACACAACTACGAGTAATGGAACGGTCACTTATTATTTAGCCATTTGGCTATCTGATACTGGTTTGCCTCAACCTGAAGATTATTCTAAAACCTTTGATGGCTTTGTTGGCTTTGAATCAGTAAGCACTGCGGGTAATACGGCAGGTCGCATCGAAGCAGAATTTTAATAGGATAAAAAGCATATTGTATACTGTAACAAAAAAAAGTTGACAGTATACTTTTTTTATGTTAGAATTGATAAAGAAAGAGAGGGATACACATGGCAGTTAAAATTAGACTAAAAAGAATGGGAGCCAAGAAAGCACCATTTTATCGTATCGTAGTAGCGGATTCAAGAAGTCCAAGAGACGGAAGATTCATTGAAAAAATTGGAACATACAATCCACTTACGACACCAGCAGAGGTAAAAATTGATGAGGAATCAGCCCTTAAATGGTTAAACAATGGAGCAATTCCAACTGATACTGTAAAAAATCTATTTAGTAAAGCAGGAATTATGGAAAAATTTCATAATTCTAAACAAGGTAAGTAATAATGAATAGTTTAGTAAGTCTTACCGAATTAATTATCAAAAAACTTGTTGAAGATCCGGATTCAGTATCAGTTAAAGAATTTGATTCAGATGAAGATAATACCATTTTAATTGAAGTTATGGTAAGTGAAAATGATATGGCTAAAGTAATTGGCCATGAAGGTAAAACGATTGGAGCTATTCGCACTATCGTTCAAGCTGCATCATTTAATCAAGATAACAAACAAATTAAAATTAATGTTGATTCATATTAATAAACAACCTAAAAAAGTTTAAAAGTAAGTAGCAAAATACTTACTTTTTTAAATTCCCTTAATCACTAATTTCTTGCTTTTTTACTATAACTGTCCTATAATTATCATAGGAGGACAAAGATAATGAGTAAGATAAAAGATGTATATGCAAGAGAAATATTAGATTCTCGTGGTAACCCAACTGTCGAAGTCGAAATAACTCTTGAATCAGGCGTTAAAGCTATGGCTTCTGTACCAAGTGGTGCTTCGACTGGAAAGAGAGAAGCCATTGAACTTCGTGATAATGATGCTAGTCGTTATCAAGGAAAAGGAGTTCTAAAAGCTGTTAGCAATGTCAATAATATTATAAAACCACTTCTTCTTGGTATCGAATCATCTAATCAAAGAGAAGTTGATGATATCATGTTAAAAGAAGATCATACATATAATAAAGAAAGGTTAGGAGCTAATGCTATTCTTGGTGTTTCTCTCGCTAATTTACGTGCATCAGCGCGTGAAAAAAATCTTGAATTATATGAATATTTACCAGGTGAAAAGAAAATGCCTAAATGTATGATGAATATACTAAATGGAGGAGCTCATGCTAGTAATAAACTAGATTTTCAAGAGTTTATGATTGTTCCCAATCGAGACGAATATCATGAGAATCTTCGTATGGGTGCCGAAGTTTTCCATACTTTAAAAAGTGTTTTAAAAGCTAAAGGACTTCTCTGTGGTGTTGGCGATGAGGGAGGCTTTGCTCCTGATATCGATACCGCTGTTGAGGCCTTAGAACTTATAAGTGAAGCGATTAGCCAAAGCGGATATACCTTAGGAAAAGATATCAATATAGCTCTTGATGTCGCGGCTTCAGAATTCTATGAAAATGGTGTTTATAAATTAGAAGGAAAAGATTATACTGCTGAAGAACTAGTCAGTTACTATGAAGATTTAGTTAATAAATATCATATCATTTCTATTGAAGATGGTATGGCCGAAGACGATTATGAAGGATGGAAACTTTTAACTAAAAGACTTAGTAATATTCAGCTTGTTGGTGATGATTTATTTGTTACCAATAAAGATTTATTACAAAAAGGTATCGATATGGGAATTGCCAATGCTATTCTAATTAAGTTAAATCAAATCGGAACCGTAAGTGAAACTTTAGATACCATTGTTTTGGCAAGAAAAAATAACTATGCAACAATTATTTCCCATCGTAGTGGTGAAACCGAAGATAATTACATTGCCGATTTTGCTGTTGGTCTCGGTTTAGGTCAAATCAAGACTGGATCGTTATCCCGTGGAGAACGTACCGCTAAATATAATGAATTACTTCGTATTGAGGAAAAAATAAAATGAAAAAGCTGTTAATTTTATTGCCCCTTCTTTTTATAGTGGGATGTACTAATAAAATGGAAAGTGAAAAATATACTTACTTAGCCTATAAAAAAGAACTCCAAAATAAAGAAGTTTTTGATGAAAATGACGATGCTGATTTTTCTAGTTACTTTAATATTGAAAGAGAAAATAATGAAATTGTTAATTATAGTATCATTATCGAAAGCCCTCAAATTAATATGTATAATGTTAAAGCATTGCTAATTCATGATTATGCTTCTGATACCGTTTATCCATCTGTTGGTATCTTTGATGACCCTGTTAATTTATTAGAAGGATCGTCAGATAAAATTATTTTAGAAGGAAATATTCAAACAACCGATGATATAAGTAATATTAATTTCAAACTATATTTAGAATATCAAGATGAAGATGGTCTATCAAATAAAATATATTATAAACTTAGTAGGGGATAGACAAAAAAAGACAAAAAGTATACAAAAAAGCACTGTATACTTTTTTTGGTGACGATAATGAAAGTAAAAGTAATTGATGAAGAACATGAAAAAGACCTCGAAAAAAGTATTAACACCTTTATAAAAGAAAATAATGTTGATATTATTGATATCAAATTTTCAACTTCTTGTGCCATTTATGCTGAAGAACAAATTTATTGTTTTACTGCTTTAATCATGTATAATGAAGTAGATAAAAAATAGTCTTTACTCTTCCTTTATAATTTTTCTTTATCAAAAATAAAAAATATGGTATCATATATGTATAGGATGTGTAAAAAAATGCGTACAAAAAAAATCTTTTTAAATATGTTGTGTGATATACTTCCATACCTTCTTATCGGTATTGTTGGTATTATCAAAATGGATGTTTTAATCACTTACATTGGTGATGCTGGTAACGGTTATTATCAAACGATTAATCAAATCATCTCTTACGTTTTTTTAGCTCAAGCCGGTTTTTCTGATGCTGTTATTTATAGTCTTTATAAACCTTTCGCTGAAAAAAATAAAGATGACATCAATGCCATTTATGGTGGATCTCGCAAAGTCTTTAAAATCATTGGTCTCATTATTTTTGGTATCATTTGCTTAGTAACATTAGGCCTTCATTTATTTTATCACTTTGAAGAAGGTTATAAAATATCCGCTCTTATATGTTTCTTTATTATTTCAACTTCTTATCTTATCTCTTATTTTGGAAGAGGTCAGACTTATATGTCCGTTTTATCAGCAGCCCAAGAAAAATATCTTTATTCTTTAGTTTTCAATGGAATAAAATTATTGTGTGATATTTTAATCGTCGTTGTAACAGTCCAGTTCCGTACTCTTGAATCTATTGCTATCGTAATCTTAATTATGAAGATTATCGAAGAAGTAATTATTCGCATTGTCGTTAAGAAAAAATATCCTGATTTACATGAAATAGCTAGAAAAGATACTTCGATGATTAAAATGACTAAAGATTTAGCTTGGACACAAGTTGGTTATCTTGTATTAAATAATATTGATGCCATTCTTATCATGGGTGCCAGTGGTCCTGTTGCCGTTAGCATTTATACGACTTACAATTATATTTTAAGGTTTTTAAATGAAGTATCATCTCGTGTCGAACTTGCATCTGTCTATTCCTTTGGCAATGTTTTTGCGAAAAAAGAAGATAAACGTATTTATCCATTATTTAAAGAATATGTCATGCTGTTTATCTTGATAGCCTTTAGTATGAGTATCACTTTCATGATTGGCATAAGAGGTTTCGTTTCCGTCTGGGTTAGTAAAGAAAACTATCTTTTAAGTTACTTAACTGTTGTTCTCTTTACTTCGACACTTTTTCTAAATATTTTATATTATCCTCTAGTAGCTCTTATCAATGCCGATGGTTTATTTAAAGAAAACAAAAAACATATTTTCATTTGCGCTGGTCTTAATCTCATCTTATCCATTATTTTAATTAAACCTTATGGTATTTCAGGTGTTTTAATAGGAACGATGATTTCTTTCCTTGTCAATATTATTATCAAAAGCAGTCTTGTTGTCAAAAAAATTATCAAAAAAGAAAATCTTATCGGAGTACTCAAATACTTTGCCTTATCCATTATCATCTTTGCTTTAATCGCAGTTATTTTATCACCTCTTGAAAGTTTATTTTTAACTTCGAGTACCAGTTTTATTGTAACCATTTTAAAACTTGGTTTCATCTTTATTGCCGTAACAGGTCTTACTTTCGCAGTTTTATGTCTTATCAGTAAAGATGCTCGGAATCTATATCATCGTCTTATTAACTTAGTAAAAAGAAAATTAAAGAGCTAGGAAATCCTAACTCTTTTTAAATTCTTTTTTTCTTCAATATTACAAGTTTTATTAAAAATAGGCTTTGCATATGTAATGACAATTTCATCAATTCTTTTTTTGATATTATCGACTTTTTCCTTTTGGACAGAAACCTTTAAATATGCGTTCCTTTTTTCTTCAACTAGTTTTATTGATAAGTTTTTATGCATCCTCTTTTTGTTTTCTTTTTCTTCAATTAAATCCTGGTACTTATTAATTTCCATATCCTTTTTTTGCAATAATTTTTCTATTATCTTTGATGAACTTACTTCTAATGACGTATAAATTATTCCAAGAATTATTCCCATCTCAAAAATATTCCACTTAAATAAAATAGTCAAAACACTAATTGGAATAATAGCCAAAATTTCCATTAATCTTAATTTCCTTTTGCTCTGTCGTTTCTTTTTATCTATCAGTATCCCTAAATCATTAGTTAATTTTCTAATCACTTCATCATTTTCTATCGAATATCTAACATTATCATTATAGTCGCTCATTGCTTTTTTAAAACCTTTTTTCACTTGCTCCAGATATTTTTCTTCTATTTTAAGTTGGCAAACTAATTCTTTATATTCTTCAAAACATTTTTCCATTGTTTATTCCTTTCATTAATAAATTCCTTCTCAATTATTATAATATATTGAGGACGCCATTTGATTATACCAAAATAAAATAAATAAGTAAATATTGAAAAAGCAAAATAATTATTATATAATTAAGACAAAGAAGGTGAACTATGAAAAGAATATTAACTGGATTAAAGCCTAGTGGTGAACTTACTTTAGGTAGTTTAATTGGAGGTATTAAGCAAACTGTTTTATATCAAGATGAATATGATTCCTTTATCTTTGTTCCTGATATGCATGCTATCACTGTAAGTCAAGATCCTAAAGAATTACGTGAGCGCATTTATAAAAATGTTGCTTTATATCTTGCTTCAGGAATTGATCCAAATAAAAATACCATTTATCTTCAGTCGGAAAACTTATACCATGCCAATTTATCATGGGTATTAGAATGCACAACTTATATGGGTGAAGCATCGCGTATGACTCAGTATAAAGATAAAGCAAGTAAAGGAGAAAATGTTACTGTAGGATTATTTACTTATCCTATACTAATGGCTGCTGATATCTTATTATATGATGCCGAATATGTTCCTGTTGGTATCGATCAAAAACAGCATGTCGAACTAGCAAGAAATATTGCCGATCGCTTTAATAAAAGATATGGAGATACTTTTACTATCCCTGAGCCTCTAATTCCTAAAGTTGGAGCCAAAATTATGGATCTTCAAGATCCAACCAAAAAGATGAGTAAGAGTGATGAAACCTATAAAGGAGTTATTCTTCTTCTCGATAGCGAAAAAGATATTCGTAAAAAAATTATGAGTGCCGTAACTGATAGTGAAGGAAAGATTTATTATGATGTTCAAAATAAACCAGGTATCTCTAATTTATTAACAATTTATTCATCTTTAAAAGAAGTAACGATTGAAGAAGCAAGCGAGCACTTTAAAGACTATAACTATGGAAATTTCAAAAAAGAAGTCGCCGATGTTGTTGTCGAAGTAATTATGGCTATTCAAAAAAAATATAATGACCTTATTTCTAGTAATCAAATTGAAGAAATATTAGATAAAGGTAGTAAACGTACTAATGCTCTTGCTGAGCAAAAATTAAAAGAAGTCTTTCATAAAGTTGGCTTAGGAAGATATTAAAAAGAATAGATTACATTTTATCTATTCTTTTTCTATGTACTCTTTTTTATTAATCTTATATTCATACTTCTTAAGACTATTCAAAACTTCTTCACTTACTAATAAATGATAAAATACTTTGTCTTCATATTTTTTATCAAGTATTTTAGCATTTGCTATCAGATAATCAACTTCCTTACTATCACTATAATTAAAAGTAATATCAATATCATAACCCATTACTAAAGTTATGATATTTTCTTTTTTAACAACCATTTTCGCCATTTTTGCATATGTTCTAGCAAGATTTCCCGCACCTAATTTTATTCCCCCGTAGTAGCGGACCACTACGACTAAAACGTTATTTAAATTATTTCCCGTTATCTGATTCAAAATAGGAATTCCCGCGGTCTTATTAGGTTCGCCATCATCTGAAGATTTAATATCACTGCCTATAACATATCCGTAGCAATAATGATTAGCATTAGGATATTCTTCTTTTATCATTTCCAAATAATTATCTACTTCAACTGCACTGTAAACCCTAAAAGAAAGAGCAATAAATTTTGAATATTTAATTGTTTCTTCATATTTATCATTTACTTTAATACTGAGCATTATCTCACCAAAAATATTGTATCAAAGAAAAAATAAAATATCAATAAATACATCTTGACTTAAACTATTTCTCTCTTTATAATAAATAATTAACAAAATGGAGAAGAGAAGGAGGCTGTTTGAAAAAAATAATTTTAATCTTATTTGGCATCGCCATCATTTTATCGGGAGTAATTTATGTCTTATACCAAAATAGTAAAACGGATGATGATGAAGTAGAAACAATCATTAAAGAAGAGATAGATCCTCCCAAGGAAGAACCTAGTAGTGAAAAAGAAAAAGATACCGTTATAGTCGATATCAAAGGAATGATTAAAAATCCGGGTGTTTATACTGTCCCTGTAGGGAGTAGAGTAAACGATGTTATTTCCGTTGCCGGTGGCCTTTTAGAAGGAGCCGATACTTCTCTCATTAATCTTGCCAAAATCGTATCTGATGAAATGACCATTATTATTTATTCTTCAGAAGAAGTCCAAGATAAATATCGTGAAGAAATTTGTGTTTGTGATTGCCCTGAAATAACTAATGATGCCTGTCTTAATACTGATGAAGAAGAGCGCCTCATCAATTTAAATACCGCATCAAAGGAAGAATTACAGGAAGTACCGGGAATAGGTGAAGCTAAAGCTGAAGAAATAATTAAATATCGTAATCAAAATGGACCTTTTAAAAGCCTTGATGATATCAAAAATGTAGCAGGTATTGGAGAATCTTTATTTGAAAAAATTAAAGACTATCTTATCATCTAAATATATCTTCAAAATTTTATCGTTAGTTATTTTAATATGCGATATTATCTATCTTCAAAACTATCATTTCATATCTAAATATCAACCAAGTGATAATACTTTTATTGGTACTATCGATAATTATCAAGTTACTGATACTGAACTTACTATCGAAGTTAATGCTAAAGAAAAACTTATTGTCAAATATAATTTCGAAAATAATTCTTTAAATAAATTATCTCTTGGCGATAAAATTATCATCGAAGGTAAATTAACAGTACCAGAATCTCTAAATATTCCTAATACCTTTAATTACCAAAAATATTTACAGTATCAGAAAATATATTACATTGTCGAAGCAACATCTATTCGTAAAATAAAAAATAATCGTAACTTTCTCTTTACCATCAAAAATATTATCTATCAAAGAATAACTTCTTTAAAGTCAAAAGACTATCTCGAAGTCTTCCTTTTAGGTCAAAATAATCTTTCTCGAGATATTTCTAATGCTTATCGTAAAATAGGGGCATCCCATCTCTTTTCTATTTCCGGAATGCATATTAGCATTTTAACAAGTTTAATTTTCTTTTATCTAAATAAAGTAACTTATAATAAAAAATTAAAATATCTCATTGCCGATATTATTTTAGTTTTCTACCTTCTTCTTATTAATACACCATCTCTTCTTCGAAGTACCATTATGTTTCTTCTAATTAGCATAAATAAAATAAGTAAATTAAAAATAACTAAAGTTGATATAGTTCTTCTAACTCTAGCACTTTCCATTATTATTAATCCTTTTATCATTTATCAAATAGGTTTTATTTATTCTTATCTTATATCGTCATTTCTTTTCCTATTTCAAAATAAATTTTCTAAAAAAAAGAAACTTATCAAAATCATCTTTCCCATTTTTCTTTCCTTTCTTGTATCTTTTCCTATAACCATTTATCAAAACTATGAAATTAATTTTATTAGTCTTCTTATTAATTTTCTCTTTTTACCTTTAGTTAGTACGATTATTTTTCCTCTATCACTTTTAACACTTCTTTTTCCATATCTTGATTCATTTCTTTTTCATCTATTATCAGTTGTTGAAAAAGTAGCCCTTTTTTGTTCTAACATTACTGTTATCACTTTTATATTTTCCAAACCACATTTTTTTCTTATCATCTTTTATTATTTCCTTCTCGTTATAACTTTAAAGCACCCTAAATATTTTTATCTCATCTTTATTTTTATCTTTCTTTATTATTTTAGTCCCAATCTAAATAATAAAATAAATATCACCGTTTTTGATGTTGGCGAAGCTGATTCTTCTCTTATAACATTTCCCTTTAACCAAGGTAACATTTTAATAGATACTGGTAAAAGTTCCTATATAATGGAAAACGGTATCATACCATATTTAAAAAGTAAAGGTATTCGTAAAATAAACTATCTTATTATCAGTCATGGCGACTTAGACCATATCGGTGGAGCTAGTTATTTAGTTGATAATTTTCCTGTTGAAAAAATTATTTTAAATGATGGTGAAAATACCGACCTCGAATTATCTTTAATAGATTTAAGTAAAGAGAAAAAGATAAAATATTATCAAAGTGTTAGCAGTTTCTCTTTAAATAAACATAAACTATATATTTTACATACCCAAAATTATGATAACGAAAATGATAATTCCAATGTTATTTATTTTAAGTACTTTAATTATAAATTTCTCTTTATGGGAGATGCTAGTCTCATCAAAGAAAAAGACATTTTAGAAAAGTATAATATCAAAGATATCGACTTTCTAAAAGTAGGGCATCACGGTTCATCTTCATCTTCGAGTAAAGAGTTTATTGACGCTATGAAGCCTAAATATAGTATTATCTCCGTAGGCAGAAATAATAGTTATGGTCACCCTAAAGATTCTGTCTTAGATATTTTATCCCAATCAAATATCTATCGAACCGATTTAGATGGAAGTATCGAAATAAAATTAAATAAGAAAAAATGTCAAATAAGAACATATCTTCAAAATAAAGGAGGCTAAATAGATTTAATATAGTTAAATTTATCACAATTTACCACCTTGGAGCATATGATATAATGTCATAAGTGTTATCACTTATGTTTATATATAAAGTAGCCCCAGTTAAGTGGGCTATTTTTTACTATTTCAAAGATTTTACAAGCATTAATAAAAAATAGAAAAAAGACTTGCAATTTAGAAAAAAACTATTATATAATGATACCAGGGAGGAAGGCGTTTATGGCAAAAAAATTAGTAATCGTGGAATCTCCACATAAAAGTAAAACAATTGAAAAATATTTAGGAAAAGACTACAAAGTAGTTTCTTCTTTAGGACATATAAGAGATTTATCGACTTCTGGTAAATACGGATTTGGTGTCGATATTGAAAATAATTTTAAACCTGATTATAAAATCATTAAAGGAAAAAATAAATTAGTTAAAGAGTTAAAACAAGAAATCAAAAATGCTGATTTTGTTTATTTGGCAACCGATCCCGATCGTGAAGGTGAAGCCATATCTTGGCATTTATACGATACTTTAGGGCTAAAAGAAAATAATTATGATCGTATTGTATTTAATGAAATAACCAAAAATGCTGTTTTAGATTCCTTTTCTAAAGCTCGTAAGATTGATGATAATCTCGTTAAATCGCAAGAGACAAGACGTATTCTTGACCGTATCATCGGTTTTCGCTTAAGTAAACTTATGCAGTCGAAGACAGGTGGTAAGTCGGCAGGACGTGTTCAGTCCGTAGCCTTAAAATTAATCGTGGATCGTGAACGAGAAATAGAGTCATTTATTCCTGAAGAATACTTTGAAATAGATGCCTATTTTAATGATTTTAGTGCTAAGTTAGATACTTATAATCACAAAAAAATTGAAATAAAAAAAGAATTTGAAGCTAAAGAAATATTAAGTAAATTATCTAATGCCTTCAAAATAGAATCAGTTGATAAAAAAGAAAAAGCTAAAAAGAGTAAATTTCCTTTTATTACGAGTACTCTTCAGCAAGAAGCTATTACCAAATTAGGTTTTACTTCGAAAAAGACGATGATGATTGCTCAAAAATTATATGAAGGAATATCTTTAAAAGATGAATCAGTTGGTCTCATCAGTTACATGAGAACTGACTCTGTAAGATTATCTGACGAATTTATTAAAGATACTTATTCTTATATTAAAGATACTTATGGTAGTGAATATGTTGGCTATGTTAAAAAGAGTACTAAGACTGAAAATGTCCAAGATGCTCACGAAGCTATTAGGCCGACATCAATTCGAAGAACCCCAGAATCTATTAAAGAATATTTGACAAATGATGAATATAAATTATATCGCTTAATCTATTATCGTGCTCTTGCATCATTAATGAAAGATGCTAAAGTTGAAGCGACAACCATTATTTTAGATAATAATAATTATCAGTTTAAAGCAACTGGTCAAGTTCTTATTTTCGATGGTTATTTAAAAGCATATTCGATTTATGAAGAATCAGAAGACACCATTTTACCAGACTTTAGTTCTTACAAGAGTAACATCGTTGTATCAAATAAAATTGAATATACAGCACATACGACAAAACCGCCTGCTAGATACACCGAAAGCAAATTAATTAAAGAAATGGAAGACTTAGGTATTGGAAGGCCATCAACTTATGCCACAATAATTAATACCATTGAAGAGCGTGGCTATGTCAATTTAGAAGATAAAAAATTTGTTCCAACTAGTATTGGTATTGAAACCACTGATAAGCTTCAAGAGTTCTTTAAAGATATCATTAATGTCGAATATACTAAAAATATGGAAGATGACCTCGATAAAATTGCTGATGGCGACCTTGAATGGAACAAACTTCTTTCCGTCTTTTATCAAGACTTTGAACCAAAAGTTCAAGTGGCCTTTAAAGAAATGAAAAAAAAGGCTCCTGAAGAGACAGGAGAATTATGCCCAAACTGTAATAGCCCCCTTGTTATAAAACAAAGTAAATATGGCAAATTTGTAGCTTGTTCTAATTACCCAACTTGTAAATACATAAAAAGTAATAAAGAAAAGCAAGAAGAAAAAATCATCATGCCATGTCCTGATTGTGATGGAAATATCATTGAAAGAAAGACCAAAAGAGGTAAAATCTTTTATGGATGTTCTAATTATCCAAAATGCAAATTTGCTTCTTGGGATAAACCAACTGGAGAAAGATGCCCTAACTGTAATAGCTTATTAGTAGAGAAAAAAGATAAAATAAAATGTGTGAATTGTGATTATGAAAGATAGGAAGGTATCAAGATTATGAAGGAATTATTTAAAAGAAAGAATAAGCTAGTTTGTAAAATACTATTAATAGTAGCAATTATCATTATGTCGCTACCTAGCAATTTAATTGTAAATGCTGAAACAACTAGTAATAAATTAGTAAGCAAAAATATTAAAGAAACGTATACTGTTAGACCAATTAGAGACCCTTTCGCAAAATACTATATCACATATAATCCCAATGGTGGTGAAGGTAAAAGTTTTAGTGTTGGCCAACTACCGGATTCTCCTGGTGTCATAGGAAGTGGAACGCGATTTAGTAAAAAAGGCTATAAATTTAAAAATTGGAATACCAAAGCGAATGGAAGCGGTACTACATATGAAGTAGGTGCAGAATATAACGGAGGTAAGTCTATAACTCTTTACGCTCAGTGGGAAAGACTTACTCTAGAAGAATTGGCAGCCGAAGATGCTGAAGATGGTATTTTGCAGGCCTGCTTAAATCCTGATATTTTACGAGTAGTTTGGTTTTTTAATATTCTTTTAGATGTTGCCCGCATAGTTATTCCTATAGGACTTATTATTATAGGCACCATTGATTTTTCTAAATCGGTCATATCATCAGATGAAAATGCCCAAAAGAAAAATATGACCTTATTTGGTAAAAGACTTCTTTATGCCGTTATTATTTTCCTTGTTCCATGGATAGTTAAAGTCTTAATTACTTCCTTAGGAAATTTGACTGCCGGTGTAAACTTTACTGATTGCATCGAAAATGCTAATAAAGAATCAATTAAAATAATAGAAGATGCCATCCAAAATTCTATGAATAAAACTTCCTGAACTCCTTTTACTAAAAATAGTCATTCAGAAAATATTTCTACCGATAATAATACCCAAACATTCAATACAGAACTAAAGAAAAAATTAAATAATAAAGTAATCTATCGTGATACATATTAAAAAGTCGGAAATATTGAAACAAGTGATGGAATTCATTATACAACGGTAAGCATATTAAAAAATTTACGGTGCTATTAAAGAAAGCTTAAAATAAAAAATAATTAATGGCTTATTATTGTAAATAATTCTAATTTATGTTAAAATTAAACCATGATAGGAGTGTGATAACGTGATTAAAGTAAGTAATATATGTTATCACTTTTTCTTATACTCAGTTAACCATAAGTTAATCTGGGGGGGGGGGCTTGTAAGCCTTATAAATTAATAAATAAAATAAA
>CANRJI010000017.1 GCA_947630885.1 uncultured Bacilli bacterium | reverse complement strand
TTCTTATCTTTTTGACTATTACTTGAAGTTAATAAAACAATATTCATTTTATACTTACCAAAGATTTTCTTTGCTTCTTCGAAATGCTGAACAGCTAAAATTTCCGTTGGTACCATTAATGCTGACTGATATTTAGCTAAATAATTAGCATAAATAGCAATAAAAGAAACAATTGTTTTACCAGAGCCAACATCACCTTGAAGTAAACGATTCATTCTTTTCGGTTTCTCTAAATCATCTAATATCTCATTAACTGCTTTTTCCTGATCCATCGTAAGTTTAAATGATAAATTATTAACAAACTTATCAATCTTTTCATGATTAATATTACGTGAAATAGCTTTTTCATCATGTTCAATTCGCGATTTCAAATAATCAATTTTAAGCATATAAATAAACAACTCTTCATATTTAATTCGCTGACGGGCTTTTTTTAAAGATAGAATATCACTAGGAAAATGAACATTATATATTGCATCTTTCTTACTCATAAAATTATATTTTTCTTCCAAAAACTTTGGAATTAAATTAGGCACTTCACAACCACTTACTAAAGCCCAAGATGCAAATTTAGAAATTTGTTTAATTGATAAACCAGCAGTTGTATAATAAACAGGCTCAATTTGAACAGTTGCGGGAAGTAAACTAAAACGAATATCGGAAGCAATAATCGTATTTTTAATTTTATTATATTTACCAATTATTGTTACTTCTCGACCACTACGAAGATTTTGATAAAGATAAATACGATTATATAAAGTAACATTTAAAATTGAAGATTTTGTATTAATACGAAAAATAATTTTCTTTAAACTTTTATTCAAATAAATAATAGTTGGCTGACCCTCAATAATACCATCCATAACAATTTTATCGCCATCATTTAGAATAGTTAAATCACTTCTCTTAAGTACTTCATAACGATAAGGATAATATTCAAGCAAATCTTCACCATGATGTATTTTCAGCTTTTCTAATAGTTCTTTTGTCTTAGGCCCTACGCCCTCGATACTTTCTAGTTCTAACATCCTATCACATCCTAGCACAATTATAACATATATCAAAAATTTGTCTATAAAGTTCACGATTTGTTAATTATTCTCATTAAATTAAAAAAGATAGCAACCGCTATCTTAATAATTATCTCTATCCCTAAGAAATGGAGGAATATCTAAATCATTATCCATTTCATCAGTACCTTCTCTAAATAAATCTTCTCTATTTGTCGAACTAAAACTATGGTATAATGGTTCACTTTGATTTTCAAAACCAGTAGCAATAACCGTAACGATAACTTCATCATTTAAGTTTTCATTAATAACAGCACCAAAGATAGTATTAATATCTGTATTAGCGGCCGTTCTAATAACTTCGGCAGCTTCCTCTACTTCAAATAAAGTAAGAGATGAACCACCAGTTACATTAATTATCGCATCGGTAGCACCATTAATTGATGTTTCAAGAAGTGGTGAAGATACCGCTTGTTTAGCAGCATCAGTAGCTCTATTTTCGCCAGAACCAACACCGATACCAATAAGAGCATTACCTCTATCTTTCATAACTGTCTTAACATCGGCAAAGTCAAGGTTAACTAAACCAGAAACAGCAATTAAGTCTGATATTGATTGAACACCGCGATGTAAGACATTATCAACTTCTCTAAATGCTTCGAGCATTGGTGTCGATTTATCAATTAATTCACGCAAACGATCGTTAGGAATAACAATTAACGTATCAACGTGTTTCTTAAGTTCATCAAGGCCAGCGATGGCCTGTGTCATTCTCTTTTTACCTTCAAAACTAAAAGGTTTTGTTACGATACCGACAGTTAAAGCACCTAAATCTTGTGAAATTTCAGCGATAACTGGAGCAGCACCTGTACCAGTTCCACCACCCATACCACAAGTGATGAAAACCATGTCAGCACCTTTGATAGCTTCTTCAATTTCACCCTTTGATTCAAGAGCAGCCTCTTTACCAATATCAGGATTAGCACCGGCTCCCAAACCGTCAGTAAGTTCTCTACCTATTTGCAATTTAATTGGAGCTAATGAATTATTTAATACTTGTAAATCAGTATTAGCAACGATAAACTCTACACCCTTTAGGCCAGATTCGATCATTCTATTAACGGCATTACAACCGCCACCACCTACCCCAATAACTTTAATTTTAGCTAATTGATCCATTTCTAAACCAAACATATTATTCATTCCTAATCCTCCTTAGTCCCAATAAAATTCTCAAATATTTTGGTAATTCCTATCTTGTCCCTTTTATTCTTATTATTTGGATTAATAAGTAGATTTTCTTCATTCTTTTCAACCATTGAGTATTCTCTTCCTCGAATTTCCATCTTATCGATAAAATACTTTATCATTCCGATAGCAGTAACATACTTATTATTACGAATACCCAAAGTATCTTCTGCATATATTATAACATCTTTTCCTAAAATTTCATAGACTAAATTTTTGAAGGCCTTTATTTCCGTTAATCCTCCTGTAATTACTATATAAGAAATCTCTTGTTTTGTCAATAGTAATATTTGCTTGCGTGCAAGCCTTAGCATTTCAGCTAATCTATCCATGACAATCTCACTAACTTCAAGTTGATTAAGCTTAATCATTTCGCCAGCAGTATTTTTAACTTCATACGTATCACTTAGTGTCGTAAACCTTTTATGTGATGAAGCAAACTTCTCCTTAATTGTCCTTGCATCAAAGACATTTATATTAAACATATAAGCTAAATCTTTATCGACGTTAATTCCACCTAACTGAATAGTTTCGGTATTCATTATTTTTCCTCGATTGAAGATAGAAACATTCATCGTTTCATGTCCAATATTAATAATAGCACCAATTTTTTTATCCAAATTATTATTTCTTACTTCAAAGTAATCACATAAACCAGATATTGTAATATCGACAACATCGAGTCCTGCACCTTCCATAACAGATAAAACAGAATAAATATTTTTCTTTGGTGCACTGATCATTATCGCCTTTATTCCAAGTTTTTTACCAGTCTTATTAATAGGTTCTTTCACATTTTCATTATCGACAATAAAGGTTAAAGGAACGACAGTTACAAGTTCATAATCATTAGCAAGTTTAGCATAAACTGATGCTTTAATAACTTTATTAACTTCCTCCGTCGTAACTATTCCATCTTCATTATCTATATCAACTTCTCCCGTTACAAACATAAATCTTGCATTGTAATCAGGAACAGTCACAATTACTTTATCTACATTGATACCAAGTTTCTTTCTAAGTTCTTTGATACCATCTTTAACAGCATTAATAGCTAAATTAGGATCGACAATTAAACCTTTTCTTATTCCTTTTGTTTTCTCTTCGTGGGAAGCAAGAACATTAACTTTGCCGTTTAGTGCTTCACCGGTCATAAACTTAATTGTATCAGATCCAATATCGATAGCGGTATATATTTTTTTCATGATATCGACTCTCCCTAAAATGATACACCATAATTATAACAAAAAAAGAAGAAAATGTATAGAACTTCTTAACATTTTCCTTTAATTTCCCAAATTATTTTATTTTGCCGTAATATTTGATTCATAGGCTACTCTTTGAACTAAGCCTAAAGCAATCATCGTACATATAGTATAGCTTCCTCCATAAGAAAGAAATGGAAGCGGAACACCTGTTAATGGTATCATTCCCATAACTCCAAAGAGATTAATAAAAATATGCGTGACAAAGTAAGCAAAGACACCATAACATATTAAACTATTACGAAGATTATTCGCTTTTCTCGTAATTTTAATTATGCGAAAGAGAACAAACATATATGCTAGAATAATAATAATACCAACGATAAGTCCACCCTCTTCAACAATAATTGGATAGATAAAATCGGTATAAGATTCTGGTAAGTATAAATATTTTTGGGTTGAATCGCCGAGTCCTTGTCCTCCTACTCCACCATTTTTAAAAGCAATAAAACTATTGCATAATTGATATCCTGAGTCTTCCTGATATCTCTCACAAGGATCGATAAAGTTAAAACGCTCTAGTTGATAACTTTGAAGTAATTTACTTCCATAAGTTATTAAAACGATACCAACAATAATTACACCACCCACGAATATCTTATTGAACATTGAACGACTTTTTTTACTAATCGGCACAGCATAAAAGATAAATAAAGTAATGAGCATAATAATGAGAGCGGTTCCCATATCTGGCTGAATAGCAATAAGACCAGCAATAATAACAACGAAAAAAATTGGTTTAATAATATCCCACTGAACATCCATTTTATCTTTATTTTTATCATAGTAACAAGCTAAATAAATAATAACCGCAAGTTTAGCAAATTCTGACGGCTGAAGAGTAAGAGGACCAAGCTTATACCAACTTCGAGCATTATTTGAAGTATATCCAATAAAAAAGAGTCCTACTAGTAAAATAATACTTAAAATAATCAAAAAGATATCCATTTTTTTATAGTTTTTAGTATGGAAAAGAATAGTAAAAAGAAAACCAGCCATTCCAATTCCTAAAAAGATTAACTCTCGGAAAAAATAATGGTATGGACTAAAGTTATATCGCATGTAAGATTCCATTGATGAAGCACTCAAAATCATAATGAGACCAAAGATAAAAAAAGCAATAGTTACTATAAAAAGTGGTCTATCAATCTTAGCGAACTTCTTTCTCATCTCAATCCCTTCCCTATTCTTATCATAACATAGTTTTCCTTTTTTGCAAATGTATTTTTCTTATCCTTTACATATCTTAACATATTTTAATACAAAAAAAAGAAGAATTATTTCCTTTTTTGATAGTTTTTATAAAATTCTTCTTTTAATTCAGTAAATCGATCTTCCTTAATAGCTATTCGCATTTCTTCCATAAGTCTAATTAAAAAACGTAAATTATGAATTGATAAAAGCCTTTGTCCTAACGTTTCATCGGCCACTAATAAATGACGAATATACGCTTTTGTATAATGCTGACAACATTTACAATCACAGCCTTCTTCAACTGGTGTAAAGTCTTCTTTATACTTGGCATTTCGTAAATTAATCTTACCATTTTTTGTAAAGGCATGTCCATGTCTAGCTAGTCTAGTTGGAAGGACACAATCAAACATATCAATTCCTCTTTCGACACCTTCAAATAAATCTTCTGGTTCTCCGACCCCCATTAAATAACGAGGTTTATCAGATGGTATGTAAGGAATTGAATAATCTATTGCTAAATACATATCTTCTTTTGATTCATTATCGTTAGCAACTCCACCTATCGAATAACCATCAAAATCCATTTTAACTGTTTCAGTTGCCGAATATTTACGAAGATCTTCGTAGGCACCACCTTGAATGATACCAAATAGAGATTGATTTTCATTACTATGGACTTTTTTACCACGTTTAGCCCATCTAAGTGTTCTTTCAATACTCTTTTTCATATATTCATAATTAGCGCTAGCAGGAGGACATTCATCAAAACTCATAGCAATATCACTATCGAGTTTATTCTGAATCATAATCGATTTTTCCGGTGTCAAAAGTAATTTATCACCATTTAAATGATTTTTAAAAGTTACCCCTTCCTCACTAATATCTTTAGGACTAGCAAGACTAAATACTTGAAAGCCACCCGAATCAGTAAGTATTGGCCCATCGTAATTCATAAACTTATGAAGTCCTCCTGCCTTACTCACAATATCTTCTCCTGGCCTTAACCATAAATGATAAGTATTAGCTAAAATTACTCCCGCTTTTATTTCTTTAACTTCGTCAGTATCTAATGTTTTAACAGTTGCTTGTGTTCCAACTGGCATAAACATTGGTGTTTCAAAAGTTCCATAATTAGTAGCTAAAGTTCCATATCTTGCTTTCGTTTTTTTATCTTGATGAATTAATGTATATTTTATTTTCATTTTTGACCTCTTCCATTAGTATTATAGCAAAAGCCCATATTAAAGTAAAGAATCTTTTTTTGTTATTTTTATTGATAAAAATCATAAATTATTGTATAATATTTGGCACTAAGGAGGAAGAAGTATGCAAATGTATTCTAAAGATGAAGATTGTTTCGAGCTTTATAAATTACTAAAAAGAAATTTAGGTGAGAAAATCGACTTTTATGGAACACCTTATACTGGCCTTTTTGAAGGAAAATATTATTCTGAATATGAAGATGATGATGTATTTGAAAAAGGAATACCTTTTTATGTTAAATATTGTAAAGGAGGCTTTTTAAGAGTCTCTGTCGGAAATTATATTATTCACGAAGCTTCCGTTGGTGAAAAACTTGCAGCCTTAAGTAGCCTTTATGAAGCATTGAGAACAGAATTTGGTGATCCAACCGTCTTTTATACGACAAAAAATGATAAGAGAAAAGCAGTATCATTTCAGTGGTCATTTATTAATAGAAAAGAAGAAATTCAAAAATTTAAAGATGGAACATATTTTGATGATGATGAAATTGATAAATTAATTATAATTGACGGACAAAAGCAAAATGTCGAGGGTCAAGAGTTGGATGAAATGACAGAAAAATTAATTTCATGGCAAATTGGTCTTCCATTTGATTTACTACCTTTAGTCGATGAAAATATCAGGGAATTTGTTAAATATAAAAAAGGGATTGAATATAGAACAATAGAAAACCTTAATACAAGCCCTGATTATGCTCCACGCAAAAAAGTATTAATTATGTATTAAAAAGTGGCTTTTTGACAAGCCACTTTATTATTTAAATTTTTTAAATAATATCTAATGAAAGAAGCATAACAATATTAAATATTAACTTTTTTAATTTGTCATAATTTTTATAAAAGTATTGTGTGGGAACATTTGTTTGATATAATGCTATTGGATACATTTGAAATATATCAGATGCTTTCCCTTTCTATTTATTAAAAAATAAAAAGAAAGGTGATGATATTTATGACAAAAAGAGAATTTTCTCAATTTATTATAATATTACTCCTATTCTTAGTGGTAATTGTGTTACTTCTAAAATAGCAAAAACATCTGATTTCAACATTTGTTGATTTCAGATGCAATCCATAAGGGATAACATCTGATTCCTGCAATCAAATGTATCCTTTTTTATTTTATGCAAGTTTCCCTGACAAATACATCGTAACACAAAAGCGCACTTTTATCAAGTACGCTTCCTATTTTTACTCAAAGTCCCTGAGTTTTCTATAATTTATGGTGCCAAATGTAAGAATCGAACTTACCTCTAAGCATTACGAGGGCCTTGTTTTACCACTAAACTAATTTGGCAGAAAAATCTTTCTATCTAATTATATCATAAAATAGAAAGATTAGTAATTATTTTATTCATTTTCTTCTAATTTTTGAAAATTATCCGTTAATATTGAATATAAATATATGCTAACGGGCTTTTTAAATTCTTTTTCAATATAATTTTTATATCCATTTAACTGTTTTATGTAAGCTGGATCATCTGTATTTTTAAGTTTATAGTCAATAATTTTAATACTATCGTCATATTCTAACATTAAGTCAATTATGCCATGATACATAGTATTATCTTCTTCATAGATAAATTCATATTCTTTATATATGTGACAACTATTTACATCTATCTTATTAAGAAAGTTTTTAATTAACTTTCCTTCACTATTGGAAAGTAAATCGTAATTAGGATTTACAAAGTCAGTAAGTTCAAATAATTCATGCACTTTCGTACCATAATCAAGTTTTCTTTGCTCTTCACTATCAATTAAATGGATACTATCTTTAGAAAACGATTTTTGCTGGACTTTGCTATCTTCTAAAACAAGTTCCTGAACATCAATCGTTTCATGACATGGCTTAATTTCTTTCAAATAATTATTATTTCTTAATAAGTTATAATTTCGTGTAAGGCCTAAATTATCTAACGAAATATTTTTATAATACTTTTTAGTAAGAGATTCCACTGAATACATAATACTAGCAAAAGAATTATACTTTGCTCGAACGTCAAATGGAACAAGCGAAGAAAAACTAAGTATGTTATCACTCTTCTTCTGTGGCAAAAGAACAATCATTTTTTCTTTAGCCCTTGTCAAAGCAACATAAAATAGTCTAAGTCTTTCACCAATATTTTCCCGAACATAATTTCGATAACTCAAATAGTGATAGAAAGTATTTTTAATATAGCCATCTTGATAAGGAAAAATAATACCATAATTCTCATCATACGTATACTTATTTGATGCATCACGAATATTAAATTCACCATAAAGTCCCATATAATAACAAATACTAAACTCCAAGCCTTTTGAAGCATGAATAGTCATTATCTTAACAGTATTACCATCAGTATCATTAACATCATATTCAATTTTCAAATTGTTATCAAAAATATCATTTAAATATACTTGATAGTCATAAACCGAATAATCGAGGTTAACTAAAGAAGATGTTATTTCTTTCAGCTTATCGAGTCTCAATATATTTAAATCATAATCACCTACCAAAAATAACTTTTCATAAATATTATACTTATCAATTATTAATTCTATTAGTTCTAAAAGTGATAAATTATCTATTTCACTACTTATTTGCTTCGTAATTTGGTATAAATCACTTTCCATATAATTTTTATCTAAGAAGTAAGAAAAGATTTTATCATCATCTAAACTAAAAAGAAAACTACGGTTTAATGAAATAAATAATTTTTTAAAATCGACATCAAAAATATTATCTTTTACCTTAATAATAAAATTAATAATATTTTTCATAATCATAATAATTTCACTATCTACCATATTATCTGTTTTAACAAGTGTTACTGGAATGCCTTTATATTCAAGTATTTTTTTATACAAATCAAAGTTTTTGCGGCTATCGATTAAAAGAACAATATCACTATAAGTTATTCTGCGGTTTTTCTTCGTATCTTTATCGAGGACAATATAACCATCTTTTATTTTTTTATTAATATCATCACTGACAATAAAAGCTTCTACTTCTTCTTTTTTATAATTCGTATCATTAAAATAATTATAAATTTCTAAATAATTATTTTGATTATTATTTTGTTCTTCATATAAAGTATTACCAAAAGACATTTGATGATTCGAAACGTAATCAGCTCCCCCTATCAAATCATCCATAATATGATTAAAGATAAGATTGACACTATCAATTACTTCAAATCGGCTCCGAAAATTTTTATTTAAATCGATTTTGATACCATTATCATTCTTACTATAACGATCATATTTTTCTTTAAATATGTAAGGATTAGCATTACGAAAACGATAGATAGACTGTTTAATATCTCCTACCATATAGACATTATTACTAGCAATATACGATATAAATTTTTCTTGAATATCATTTGTATCTTGATATTCATCAATTAGTATTTCATCTAAATTTTGTTTAATTTCAATAGTAATTTCCGGATGCTCACTTACTAACTTTATCGCCAAATTAGCAATGTCATGATATTCGTAAGCATCATATTTCTTTTTATATTCTAATGCTAAACTATCAAGTTCCAAAACAATCGATATAATTTTTTCTACATAAGATTTTGTCTTATAAATACCATCGAATACTTCTTCCTTATTTTTGTAAGGCATTAATTTTTTAAGTTCACCTATCAAATCAGCAATCTTATTTTTATACTCTTTCGTTACATCTGACAAAGATTTACTAAGTCTCGGTAAATTAACATCCAAATTATTTTTAATTTCGTCATAGTCCTTACTATTTAGTAAAGGAGTTAATACCTTTATCATTTCATCTTGAAAAGAAGCGTCGTCAATATATTCTAAATACCATTCTATTTTATTTATAATATCTTTAATCGATTGAAAATAAGTATCATAATTTTTTTCAATTACTTGCGAATTATAGTTATCACGTATAAATCTTTCTAAATATTCTCTCTTATTAGGTTTTAAATCTAATTTATTATTTAAAGTAATAACATAATCAAATATTATCTTATCATCTTTTATACTATAAGTATCAATAAGCGAAAGAAAAGATTCATCTTCCTTTTGATACATTTCTTCAAAAATATTTTCTAAAACTTTCTTCCGATAAAGACTAATAACTGAAGCATCAATTATCGTAGCATTGGGAGAAACATCTAAATAGTAGTGATACTTTTTTACTAATGACAAAGCATAAGCATCAAAAGTCGTAATATCGGCCGTATCTAGTTTTTCTAATTCTTCTAATAAACCATTTTCTTCTAATTTCTTTCCGATTCGCTCACGCATTTCTTTCGCTGCCATATTAGTAAATGTTAAAATAAGTAACCTTGAAAGCGAACTACCATTTTTTATTTTTTCAACTACCCTTTCCGTTAAAACAGCGGTTTTTCCAGATCCTGCTCCGGCCGAAACAATAATATTTTTACCACTTTCTCGTATAGCTTCTTTTTGCTCTTTCGTCCACTCTGTCATAACTTCACCACTTTCTTAAAACTTTTCTATATTAAAAATATAATTCCTAATTATGAAAGGAAATTATCTATTACCCTCTTTTCTTCTCACCAGTATTTTTCTTTTGGTCAGGAAATGTTTCTCTAATTGTACTTTCATCAGCATAGATAACTCCTTCTTTCCCTACCATATCATCAGGAAGAATTGGATAAGTAAAATGCGAAATCTTTTCATGTTCACGATTGACACCTTCAGTATCACCCTTACCTTGATACTCGAGCATACTTAAAGAAGGTATTATTGTTTCATCAATATCACTAAAGGTATCGTCTTTGTATCCAAGAAGAGCATTTTCTTTATATATTACTTTCTTCCCATCTACTATTTTAACAATATTTCCTTTGTATAATATTCCGCGTTGATAATTACTACTATTCATCAGAATCATCTCCATCTATATATTCAATATTTCTTTCACGGCGATAACATATATCACGATATTTACAGTATGCACAGCTTACATTTTTACCTTCAATTACTTTAGGATTAATTGAAAAATCAGCTTGAAGAATTCTATCAGAAGCTTTGTCAATTTGTTCTTCAATCGTACTTAAAAATTTAGTAATATCTTCTTTGCCAATTATTTTGCTATAAGAAGAAAAACCATTTTTCGTCATTTTTAGTGACTTAATTAATTTAGAATCTTGATATGTCTTATCAAATAAAGAAAGAATATGTTCATCATTTAAAGAATAACCTTCAAGTTTTAAAGTATCTTCTTTTGCTTCTTCAAATGTTTTATTATTACTTTCCGTAACATTAGCTAAAATTTTCTGCAAATAAAAGCCAACAATCTGAATATTTTTCATCGGCATTTGCGATAACAAATACAAGTACATTGGAAGTTGCATTCCAATACCATATTTCATATAATTTAGTTTAATATCTGTATTACCTGTCTTATAATCGATAACGACAGCATAAGTAGCATCATTATCTTCGCGATATAATATTTTATCAATCTTACCCTTAAAGAACGTATCAATAGCTTTATTAGAAAGTTTTATCTTAACATCTTTTTCATACATTTTTTCCGTAAAAGTTGTATAAGTTTGTTGCTTTCTAATAGTCGAAACAATAAATTCTAGTTCCTCTTTAACTTTTCGTAAAATAAAGTTTTCTTTTGCCGTACCTTCACTTTTACCTTGAAAATAATCAGCAAAATATTTAGAAACACTAAAGTCATCATTATCCATCTTTGATAAGACAAAATGACATACATTACCAATTGTAATAGAAAAAGTATCCTTTACTTCATTAAGCTTTAAAATATAAGATAAATAATAGCAAAAATGACATTTATTATAAATATCTAAAGAAGTATAAGATAAAGTTAGATTATTTTCGACATATTTATATAGTTTATCTTTATCAATCTGTTTATAATCATTATCGTATTCAAGATAAGGAATTTGATAGTTAGCATAAAGTAACCCTAAATCATTATCTTTAATATTATATTTAACTAAATTATCAAGCCTTTCCGTAAGAAAAATCTTATTCATCATATGTGATAAATGATAATTATTTAAAGTTATCTCTTCATCTTGAACATTATCAAAAAGAGAACATCTCGTATAATTATTTGATGAATCAAATAATTTATAAGTAACAACTAAATTTTTTATTTGAAGAAGCTTATTAATAACCTTTTCTCGTTCCCAAGCATTTATTACATCACTTGTATCAAGTCCAATTATTTCCTTTTCACTATCAGTAAAATAATCACTATCTTTCATAATTTTAGGATAGTTTTCTTTATTAAAACCAAGTAAAAAGACATAATCATCTTCTTCGATATAATCATCTAAAGAAATAATTTGAACTCCTGACATATCTTCTTCCATATATGTTTTCTTTAAATCATTTTTGATAAGTGGTATAGCCTTCTTCTTATCATCTAAAAAACTATATTTATTTAAAACATCAATAATCTTTTTCTTTATTTTATCATTAGATAGCTCATCTAAAACATCATTTAAATTGTCTAAATTAGCAAGTACCTTTTTACAAGCATATTTTGAATATATACTTCCTTTCGAAATATTAATTTTAATATGGTAAATTTTAAAAATTCTTCTTATTATCTCCTCATATTCCTTAGTATAAATAATTTTAATATGTTCGTAACTAATATTTTGCTTTAATAGTTCATAAATTCTCGTAGCAACAAAAATAACTTCATCCGTAATACTCGAAGCATAATAAATTTTTTCTAGTTTATAATTCTTTTTATCTTGTAAAGTTATCTGATAATCAAAATCTTTTAATATACTTAAATCTTCTTTCTTTAAATAAGGATAACCATATATATAAATTTTTTGCTTTTTAGCAAAATCCCTAAAATAATGATCGTAATTTAAAAGATTATTTTCTTCTAAATAAGCTTTTATTTCTTTTAATTTACGCATTTTATGATTATCTAATTCATTACTTATATAACGTAAATTCTTTAAATAAACTAAAGCCGTATCAAATGAAAAAAGATACTTTTCCATCAAATAATAAATCGTTTTACTATCGTAAGAAAACGTAACAAAATCTTTAAATTCTTCGAGTGACATAAACTTGATAGCCCATTTTGGGTACTCTTTTCTTATCTTTAAAATAAGTTCTTTCTTCATATTATTAGGAATTAATAGAATACCCTCAGTCACTCTTATCACCTCATACTAATTATGACATATTAATGATTAAAAGTAAATATTTTTACTCAAGTAAAAAGAGGAAAAGATTATCTACCCTTTCCTCTCTTCGTATCTTCTTCAAAATAATAATTCTGACCATTCATCATTTCCATAAATAATTGTTTTTGTTTCTTTTCCATTAATAATCCTAACCTCGAATGAAAGCCATCAATAATTACCTGTAATTTCTTTAAAGTAAGTCCGACATAATTTCCATCTAAATACTGACGATAATTATTAATAATATTAAGTTTTAATCTCTCAGCTTCCTTAAGATAATTACGAACATACATTGCTCCTTCAGAAGAAGAATCTTCATCTTCATCATAAAAAGTATTTAATTCGAGTAATAACTTTGATATTTTACCATTAATTTTCTTTTTTAATAATTTTTCCGTTAATGTTGGAGACACAAAAACAATTTTATTTACTTCGATAGCATCTTCTTGTTTAACTTTAGGCTTTACTTGATAACCTTTTTTATTATATTCTAAGTAAACAATTTCTCCTGTTTTGCTATCTTTATTTATATAATAGTTAGTCCTCATTGTTATCCCCCTTTAACAAATCTGGTCGATTTTCTTTTGTAAGTCGTATTCGCTCTTCCATTCGATACTTTTCAATATTTTGATGATGTCCACTTAGAAGAACATCAGGAACCTTCATTCCTCGATAATCAACTGGTTTCGTATAATTAGGATAATCGAGTAAATTATCGTTAAAACTTTCCGTTTCTAAAGACTGACTACTAATGACACCACTTATTAAACGAATCACTGAATCCATAACCACCATTGAAGGAAGTTCTCCTCCCGTCAAAATATAATCACCAATCGATAGTTCCATATCGACAATACTCTTAATTCGCTCATCAAATCCTTCATAATGACCGCATAAAAGAATAATATGTTTCTCTTTAGCTAAATCATAAGCCACTTTTTGTTTAAAGATTTTACCAGATGGCGTCATCATAACGACGATTGTGTCTTCTTTTTTTAAAGCCTCGATCGCCCGAAAAATAGGATCGCACATCAAAACCATACCGCCGCCGCCGCCAAATGGATAGTCATCTACTTGATTGTTATTATATACCGTATAGTCTCTAATATTATGTATACTTACCGTAACTTTTTTACTTTCAATAGCTCTTTTAATAATCGATTCCGTTAAAAAATTATCATACATATTAGGAAATAAAGTAAGAACATCAATAACCATACTCTTCGCCTGCTTCCTTTTCTTTAAATATTATAATATAATAATTATCAAAAGTAAACTTTATTTCCCAAAAGTTCACTTTAATACCAAAACTAACTATCTTCTTTTTTCTTCACTTTGACAAGTGCCCTCTTTTTTTGACAAGACTTATAAACTACCTTCGAAAGATTATTTTCCATAGGTAGCAAAGTCCTTTCGTCATCTTTTTTAAGATTCATTTCTAATCTTTTATTATATTCCTGCTTTTGCATCTTTCACTCTTCCTTTCCATACTCCAGTTTCAGCATCTCCCGCCCGTACTGCAACCGCTTTCGCACCGCAGCCGCTGTGACGGACAGGAGCTTGGCAATCTCCCGGGTCTTGTACCCCTCCGCATAGAACAGGTACAGAACCGTTCGATATTTTTCCGGCAGTCTTGCGACCTCCTCCCAAATTCCCAGATATTCGGGGGCTCGGCAGCATTCCCGAACCTCGTCCATACTCACCCAGCTCCGCCGGGCCCGGGCCCGGCCCAGATCCCGGCAGCAGTTGACCGCCACCCGAATCAGCCACGCCTT
>CANRJI010000016.1 GCA_947630885.1 uncultured Bacilli bacterium | reverse complement strand
CCAACGACAACATAATTATCGAAATTGTAACTATCTAAAATGTTTTTCATAATTGGCTCCTTTGCGCATATATTATAACAGAAATCATTTCATTTTTAAATATAGTTTTGACTTTTTGTGTAATTTGAAGTGTAATTCATTTTTACTAGAGGTGATAAAGAAAAATGCCTATTGGTTCTTCTTCATATAGGCAATGATAATATTCGTTAATGACTGACTGTGACGAAGTAATTTGAAATAGTGGTGTAAGTATGGCTGTTAAAGATTGCTTGAGTTAAATGTTATTTTAAAATGTCTTTTAAGGGGAAAAATTTATATTATGATAGAGTAGGGAAAAACTTAGAATTTGTAATTAATAAAAAAGAACTATGGTATATGGTTACCCTAGTTCATTTTTATTAGATAGTATTTTTTCTTACCTCTTCTTAAAATGTGTGTGTTCTTTTCTTTGGTTATAATGTAATTTTCATCATTTATAATTTCACCATCAAGGGTTATGGCATTGGCATTTAAAAATTCACGAGCTTCTCTTCGCGAAGAAGCAACATTATTATTCACAAGAATGTTTAAGATAGTGTCTTCAGATGATGATATTGTGACAATTCCTTTAAAAGCTAAATTTATTTCTTCATCGCTTAAATCTTTAATGTTACCAGAAAATAGAGACTCAGATATTTTTTTAGCAATTTGGGCATCTTCTTTAGAGTGAATATCTTTTACTACTTCGTAAGCAAGAGTTTTTTGGGCTATCCTTTTTTCTTTTGCTTCTTCGTGTTTTTTCATTACTTCTTCGATTTCTTCTTTGGATAAGAAAGTATATACTTTTAGATATTCTAATACTTTGGTATCACTGGTATTGATTAGATATTGGTAAATTTCATATGGTGAAGTTTTATTTTTATCTAGCCAAAGGGCATTACCTTCAGATTTTCCAAACTTTTTACCATTTTCATCGAGAATAAGTGGCATGGTAAAAGCATAAGCTTCTTTACCTAATTTCTTTTTTATTAATTCGATACCAGTTGTGATGTTACCCCATTGATCGGATCCTTCAACTTGTAAAATGCAATTTTTTTCTTCATATAGATGGAGAAAATCGTATCCTTGTAATAGCATATAAGAAAACTCGGCATAAGTTATACCACTTTCTAGTCTTCGAGCAATTATATCTTTATTAATCATATAATTGACATTGATATATTTCCCTATATCTCGTAAAAATTCGAGAAAACTGTAATCTTTGGTCCAGGTATAATTATCTACTAATTCGGCTTTACCGTCCAAGAGACGATTTATTTGTTCTCTTATTTTGGTAATATTATGATCTATTACATCATAATCTAATATTTCTCTTTCGGCAGTTGGTCTTGGATCACCGATTCTTCCTGTTGCTCCTCCACATAATAGAATGGGGTGATGACCATATTTGGCAAGCCTTTTGGCGGTGACGAGAGATGAGTAATGTCCGATATGGAGACTATCAGCAGTTGGATCCGTTCCCCAATAAAAAGTTATGGGCTTTCCATTTAAAATCTCTTCGAGGTTATCTCCAGCGGTATCTTTAATTAAACCTCTCCATGTTAAATCTTCGTACAATTTCATATTTTATCCTCCTTTAGATAAAAAAAGTGATACCAAAAGGACGAAATGTCGTGGTACCACCTTTATTTACAATATTTTATATTGCCTCTTATCGATAACGGTTTTAGCCGATTAGACTCGTAGTGGGTAATTCGTTATTTTAGGCTTATCAGTTTGCACCAAATACTGACTCTCTTGAAAGCTATATAAAATAACTACTAATACTAGTCGTCATCTAATAAATTTCACTTTGATTATAATATATTTTATGTGGGTTGTCAAATAATTTTGATGTTGTTAATTTAAATATTGTATTTTACTAATATGATATTGTTTAATGATTATGTTATTTCTTTGCTAATTCAATAGCTTATAAGAGATAATTGGAATGAAAGTAATTATAATGAGTTTATGAAATTTTTATTTGATAATAGAGATATTAAATATAGTAAATTTCATAAGGGATTAGGTATCGAAAGCAAAGTAATTGGAATTAAAACACCTATGTTAAAGCGAATAGCAAAAGAAATTAGTAAAGGTAATTATAGAGAATTTTTAAAGATACTTGGGAAGACATATTATGAAGAAATTACTTTGTATGGCTTTATCGTTTGTAATATTAAGGATTTGGATGAAAGCATTAAATACTTAGATGCTTTTAAAACAATTATTAATAATTGGGCCAGTTGTGATTTATTTTGTTCGGAATATAAGATTGTAGGAAAAAATAAAGATTATTTTTGGAAATATATAAATGATAACATAGGTAGTTCTAATTTATGGGTAAAAAGGTTATGTTTTGTTTTAATACTTTCTTATTATATAGAAGAACAACGATTAAGTGATATTTTTGCTTTGACAGATGAATACGGTACTAATGATTATTATGTACAAATGGCAGTTTCGTGGCTTATATCAATTTGTTATATTAAGTTTCCAAAGATAACAATTAATTACATTACCAATAATAAATTAGATAAGTTTACACATAACAAAGCTATTCAGAAGATAAGAGAGTCATATCGAGTAAGTATTGAAGATAAGGAATATTTGAATAAATTAAAAAGAAAATAGATAATTTACATTTAAATGATGTGATGTTATAATAATTATAAGAAAGAGGGATAATTTATGATAGAGAGACTTGAAGCAATTACGAAGCGTTATGAAGAAATTAATAGTGAATTATCGAAACCAGATATTGTATCTAATGTAAAAAGAATGACAGAACTTTCGAAAGAGAGAACTAATCTTGAAAAAACGGTTGATGTATATTATAAATATAAAAAAGTTTTAGCAGATATTGAGGAAGCAAAAGAAATGCTTCACGATAAAGACATGGCTTCTTTTGCTAGAGAGGAACTAACGAAGGCAGAAGAAGAAAAGGCAAAGATTGAGGAAAAATTAGAAATCCTTTTAATTCCTCATGATCCTAACGATGAAAAGAATGTCATTGTCGAAATTAGAGGTGCAGCAGGAGGAGACGAAGCTAATATTTTTGCGGGTGATCTTTTTGATATGTACAGTCGATATGCTTCTAATGAAGGATGGAAGATTGAGATATTGAATGCTGAAGAAGGAACCGCTGGTGGTTATTCACAAATTGAATTTATGGTTAAGGGTGACAGTGTCTATTCAAAATTAAAATATGAAAGTGGTGTTCATAGAGTACAAAGAGTTCCTGCGACTGAAAGTCAAGGTAGAGTTCATACTAGTACTGCGACTGTTCTGGTTATGCCAGAAGCTGAAGAATTTGATTTTGAACTTGATGAATCGGAGGTTAGAATTGATATTACGAGAAGTAGTGGATGTGGTGGACAAGGAGTTAACACAACTGACAGTGCTGTAAGACTAACACATATTCCTACGGGTATTATTGTTTATTCACAGACGGAGCGTAGCCAAATTAAGAATAAGGAACTTGCTTTTAAGATATTAAAGACACGTCTATACGATATGAAACTTAGAGAACAGGAAGAAAAAGAGGCAGCGGAAAGAAAGGTTAAAATTGGTACAGGTGATAGAAGCGAAAAGATAAGAACTTACAATTATCCACAAAATAGAATAACTGATCATAGAATTGGTTATACTTCCATGAATTTAGATAGAGTTATGGAAAATGGGGAACTTGGTGGTATTATAGAGGCTCTTATTAATGCTGATCAAAAGAAAAAACTTGAGGAAAGTGAAATATAGTTGTGATAAAAAAGCCTATGTATGATCAGATTTGGTGTGTTTAGATTGTGGTAACGTTTTTTCGATAATACATTTTAAATCTGATTTGCATAAATATGGGCATGTTAAAAATTTATGGTGTTATCAGTGTCAAAAGGTAGCTAAGCATTTTGAAATTATTGATATTGGGAAATTTTTATTTCATGCGAGATATAATACTAGCGAAATTAAGTTTATAAATGCTGATGATTTAGAATCGAAAGCTAAAAAATTAGTACTTCAAAAGGAAAATATGTATGAAAAATAGTGATTTACAATATTTAAAAAAATATTTACCTAGTGATAGATATGAAGAAGGTCTTTCAAGGTTAAAAAAAGGTGAACCAGTTCAATATATTGTAGGAAATGTTAATTTTTATGGTAATGAAATTATGGTCAATAAGAAGGTATTAATCCCTAGATTTGAGACGGAATTACTCGTGGAGAAAACGGTAAAACTAATTAATAAGTATTTTGATGAAAAAGTTTCAATTTTAGATATTGGAACTGGTAGTGGTTGTATTGCTATAGCATTAAAAAAAATTATTGATTGTGATATTGAAGGCATTGATATTTCTGAAGATGCTCTAGATGTTGCTAGAAAAAACAGTGAACTTAATATGACAAATGTAACTTTTTATCAAAGTGATGTTTTTTCGAATGTTAATAATAAATATGATGTTATTATTAGTAATCCTCCTTATATTGCCTATGATGAGGAAATTATGGAGGTAGTTAAAAATAATGAACCTCATATAGCTTTATATGCAGACGATGAAGGACTATACTTTTATAATTTAATTCTTAAGGAGTGTCAAAGATATTTAAATAATAAATTTATTATTGCTTTGGAAATTGGTGAAAAACAGGGACAAGCTATCGAAAAAATGGCTTATAAGTATTTTAATGATGATATTAGTGTCAAAGTGGAAAAAGATTATAGTAATAAAGATAGATATGTTTTTATAAGTAATTTGCTATGAGGTGAAGTAGATGGGTTGTAATAGATGCAAATATTTGGATGAAAAAAAGAAAGTTGATGGAGCAGTAAGTGGAGCAAGGTATTATTGCAAAAAAACTAAAAAATATGTCGATGGAACAATGGATGCTTGTGATAAATACGAAAAAGGTTACCGCGATACGGATACGTGTAACAAAATATATCGTGATGGAAAAGAGTGGGATAATGATAAGCATTCAGGCTCGTTTTATATAATGCTTGCACTTATTTTATTAGTTATTTTGGTTATTGCTTTTCTATTTAACCATGATTTATATGGCATATAAATAAATTACAAAAAATACTATGAACATTATGCATTCATAGTATTTTTATTCATTTGATTCGTTATTTTCATTATCATTATCGGTATTAGTATTATTATCATTATCATCCGTAATAATATTTTCTTCTTTAAAGACAGCATCTAAATCTTTATAGCCTGCATCTAATGACGGTTCAGTTCCTTTAAGGTAGAAAAACATTTCTTTTTTGGGATCATTTTCGGAAGCGACAACACCGGTTATCGGATTTACAAGGACGCCGACAACATTATTTGGAATATCATACCATGTTGCTTCGTGGTTTTTAAAATAACTTTCCATGGTATCAATCCATATGTTTTTGTGATAGGAGTAATCTTTTGATTCGATGACGGTATTATCATCATAGCCATTCCATATTCCGAGAACAGCTTCCTTATTATAACCAATTATTAAAAGGTCAGTATCAGTTGTTCCTGATTTAATAGCATACTTATGAGTTATGTTAGGCAGTAAAGAGATGAGTGTAGGATAATTATAATCGATGAAGTTTTTATTGTAGGTATAAGTTAACATTTCGCTTAAAATATATGTGAGGCTAGAATTTAAGATGGCCTCTTTTTCTTCTTTATTTTCATATAAGATATTTCCATTAGAATCTTCGACTTTTTTAATAAAATGTGGTATTACTTTATAGCCTGAGTTAGCAAATGCAGAGTAACTAGCAGTCATTTCAATTAAACTTATTTCTTCGGTGCCTAGAGCAAGTGATGGAATAGCATTTAAATTACTTGTTATTCCTAGTCTTTTTGAAGTATTGACAAGCATATCTTCGCCAAGAAATAAGTGAGTTTTTACAGCGTAAATATTATCGGAATACGATATAGCCGCGGCCATGGAAATAGGCCCTTCAGCATAATTGTCGTTGTAATTTTTAGGGCTATATGTTTTTCCGGCGGAAAAAGTAAAAGTTGTTCTCTCACTACTAAATGATGAAGAACAGGTAAATCCACTTTCCAGTGCTGTATAGTAAAGTAGTGGCTTCATTGTCGAACCAACTTGGCGTTTGGCATTAATGGCTCGATTAAATTGACTAAGATTATAATCGTTACCGCCAATTAGAGCCATAACACCACCGGTATTGGGATTCATCATGATACCAGCAGTTTGTACTTTGGTTTCATCGTTTATATAACTATAGACTGCTTTTTCTAAGTCTTCTTGAGCTTCTTTATCAAGCGTTGTATAAATTTTTAAACCACCTGTTTCGATCGTTGATTTTGGTATTTCTTTAAGTGATTTTAGTTCATTTAAGACAGCATCACGGAAATAATTGATACTTTTAAGATCGGTATTTTCAATTTTACCAATGATGGTGAGGTCGGTATTTAGAACATCATTGTATTCTTTATCAGTAATAGTTCCATTATTTTTCATCATAAAAAGGACTATTTTTTGTCTCTCTTTAGCAAGATTATAATTTTTAACGGGAGAATAATTGCTAGGTGACTGTGGAATACCGGCGAGCATTGAGGCTTCGGCAAGAGTTAAATCTTTCGCCGATTTTCCAAAATAATATTTTGAAGCGGCTTCAATACCATATACGCCTCCGTAATTGATGGTATTTAAGTATCCTTCGAGTATTTCGTCTTTAGTGTAGTGCACTTCTAATTCAGAAGCTAGTATGGCTTCATCAATTTTTCTTTTCCATGTCTTTTCAAAACTTAAAAAGAGATTTCTTGCATATTGCTGTGTTATGGTTGAAGCACCTTCACTTTTATTTTGATTGATAATGTTTGTTCCAATGGCCTTAATGATTCTTAGATAATCAAAGCCAAGATGCTTATAAAAATATTTGTCTTCGGTGTCAATTGTGGCTTTAATAAGATTAGGACTAATATCTTTTAAAGAAACCCAATCGTCGTTTGTTTGTGATACTAAATCGTTATTAATATCGTAAAAATAGTAACCTTGTGATTTATTTATTTCAAGTTTTGGAGTTATAGCACAATAAGTATATAGAGCAACGTGTCCGGCAATAAAAATGATTATGGGAATCATTAATATTTTAGCAATTAATTTTATTTTTTTCTTCATAAATAGTGTTCTTCCTTTCTATATTTTGAAGCTAAGATATCAATTATTTACTTTGAATTTTGTCCTTTATTTTAGCGATTTAATTTAGCATTTATTATTATGTTAAAAATTAATTAAAATATGTTGTATTTTTTTTTAAGTTATGATATGATTGCAGGTGAAATGTTTGGAAGTGATATTTATTAGGCTTAAAGTTAAAGGATATTTAAAAAATATTACGGAAAATCAAGTGATTGAATTTGATGAAAAGGCAATTAAAAGTAAAAATAAAATTACATATATATCAGATGGTGTTAGAAATACGATAAAAATTAATAATAAAGAAGTTATTATGGAGAGAGAAGAAGATAATTTTATTAATACTTTTGTTTTTAATATAAAAAATAGTTATTGTAATTATTTGGTTAAAGATGGTAATTATGATGTTGATATTAATGTTAAAACAACTTTACTTGATGTTAAAGATAATTTTATTTATATAAAATATGAAATAGTTGATAGTGCATGTCAATATGAGTATAAAATGGAAAGGAGTGAAATATTATGACTTTAAAAAAGAAACTTCAGAATATTATAAAGAGTAGTTTACCAGTAGATATTGATGAAGAAAATATTGTTATTGATATTCCCAAAGATAAAAAAAATGGTGATTATTCAACGAATGTGGCTTTTCTTTTGACAAAAATACTTAAATCTAATCCTATGGATATTGCTAATATGATAAAAGATAAACTTGGTGATGAAATAATTGAAAAAGTTGAAGTTGCAAGTCCAGGTTTTATTAATATTTTTCTAAGTAAAAAGTTTCTTTTAGATAATATTAATATTATATTAAAAGAAGGTAAAAATTATGGAAGAAGTACTTTTGGTAAAAAGGAAAAAGTAAATATTGAATATGTCAGTGCTAATCCAACGGGGACTCTTCATATTGGTCATGGAAGAGGTGCTGTTTATGGCGATTCACTTGCCAATATTATGTCCTTTGCTGGCTATGACGTGACTAGAGAATACTATATAAATGATGCTGGTAACCAGATGTACAATTTAGGTGTATCGATAAAAGAGCGATATAAAGAAAAATGCGGGGTAGATTTTGAAATGCCTGAAAATGGATATCATGGCAAAGAAATTATTAAACTTGCTGAAGATTTATACGAGATGTATGGTGATAGTAAGTTAGATGAAGAAATAGATTTTTTTAAGAAAAAAGGCCTTGATATATTACTTGATGATATTAAAAAGGATTTAGATAAATTTAGAGTTAATTTTGACGTTTTTACGAGCGAGCAATCATTATATGATAAAGGCCTTGTCGATACAACTTTAAGTAATCTTCAAAGAAGTGGTAAATGTTATATTGCCGAAGATGCTCTATGGTTAAGAACAACTGATTTATATGACGAAAAAGATCGAGTTCTTATTAAGGGAGATGGTAATTATACATATTTACTTCCTGATATTGCTTATCATACTGATAAATTAAAAAGAGGGTTTAACCATCTTATCGATGTATTGGGTTCTGATCACCATGGATATATTAATAGACTTAAATCTTCGCTTGAGATACTGGGATACGATTCTAGTAAATTAGATATTAGAATTCTTCAAATGGTTAGATTATTACGTGGGGGAGAAGAAGTTAAACTTAGTAAAAGGACCGGCAAGACGATAACATTAAATGAACTTATTGAGGAAGTTGGTGTTAATGCCTCAAGATATTTCTTCGTGTCAAAAAGTTTGGATACGCAGATGGATTTTGATCTTGACTTAGCGGTAAAAAATAGTAATGAAAATCCAATATATTATATAGAATATGCAAATGCTAGAATTTCTTCAATACTTCGAAATAAAAATGTCACTAGTATGTCTGAATATGGTACTATAGATAACGAAGCAGCATATACTATTTTGAATAAATTGCTAGAGTTTGAAGATATAGTTGTGAGTGCGGCATCTAAAGGATTGCCCCATTTGCTTGCTAATTATATGTATGAACTTGCGACGCTTTTCCATAGTTACTATGCTATCGAAAAGATTGTAACTGATGATGAGATATATACTAATGAACGTTTAGCATTGATTAAGGCTATTAAGATTGTCATGAACAATGCTGCGGGAATGCTTGGTTTAATACTTAGAGAGGAAATGTAGGAGGAATAAAGTATGCTTAGTAAAATGAGTAAAGAAAATTTAGAATTGCTTTCTTATACAAAGATTGCAGAAATGTATTTAAAAGAAAATAAAAAGACGATGAATACAGCTGAATTATTTAAGGCTGTTTGTGATTTGCTTGAAATGGGTGAAAGTGAATATCAAGATAAAATAGCGGACTTTTTTGAATCTTTAACGACATCGAAGGATTTTATATTACTTAATGATGGTAATTGGGATTTGAGATCTAACCATGCTGTAAAGATCGATATGGATGATATTTATGAAGAAAATGATTCGGAAGAAGAAAATGAAGAATCTGATGATGATGAAGAACTTTCCGAAGAAGATAATTATGAAGATGATAGTTACGAAGATGATGTTACAGATGATGATATTGCCGACAATGATTATGCAGATTTAACGATAATGGATGAAGAAGAATTAGAAAATGAGAACTAATTCTTTTTTTGTAAATATTTTTAATTATAAATAACGATGGAGAAGTAAGAAATTGGGTTTAAAATGTATTTGATGCTAATAGAGGTAGTGTATTTTCTCGGTGAAATATAAATGGCTTTTTGTCGATGAAAAGAAATTTTATTAAGTTCTTTCCTTTTTTTTCTTTCATATGCTTTATCGGAGGGATTTATGAAAAAGAAGATTAAAATAGGAATACCAAGAGCTTTTTTGTATTATCGAAATTATATTTTATGGAAAACGTTTTTTGAGGGTTTAGGTTGCACACTTATACTTAGTCCACTTACAAATAAAAATATAATTGAAGATGGTAAAAAATTGTCTGTCGATGAGGCATGTTTGCCATCGAAAATATATTTAGGTCATATTTCCCAACTTGTTTCTAAATGTGATTATATTTTAGTGCCGAGAATATGTAATTATGGTCGTGGCAATAGGGTATGTATGAAGTTTAATGGAATATACGATGTTGTTCGAAATCTTTTTCCAGATATCTCTATTTTGGATTATAATATTGATAATTTGCATTTTAAGTTTGAACTTACTGAATTTGTAAGAATGGGATTTAAAGTAAATAAAAATATTGGGAAAATAGTTTACTATTATCTTTTGGGTAAATATAAGGAAAAGAGACAGAGGGAAATATTTAGTAGAGAGCAAATTAATACTCTTAAATCTAATAGTTTGAAAGTTTTAATTGTCGCTCATCCTTATGTTATATATGATAATTATTTAGGAAATAATATTATTAAGTATTTTAAAGAAAATGATATTGATATTTTATATGCGGATAGATTAAATAGAAAAGAAGCTGTTTCTTATGCGGAAGATTTTAGTAAAACGTTATATTTTTTGTATTCAAAAGAAATTATTGGAAGTGTTTTTTGTTACAAAGAAGCTATTGATGGAATTATCTTTTTATCTTCTTTTCCATGTGGGCCTGATTCACTTGTCAATGAACTAGCAATTAGATTAGTAGATAATGTACCGATGATTAATATCATTCTCGATGAGAGTAGTGCAACTTCGGGGCTTATGACAAGACTAGAAAGTTTTGTTGATATTATAAAGGCAAGGCGAAAGAATGACTAAGAAAATTTCTTTTCCTCATTTAGGGTATTATTATATTGTCTTGGAATATTTTTTTTCGAAAGCAACGAAGTGTGAAGTCATTGTTCCTCCAAATACGACTAAAAGAACAATTGCTTTAGGAGCTAAATATTCTCCAGATTTTGTTTGTGTTCCTTTTAAGTACAATTTAGGTAATTATATTGAAGCATTGGAAAAGGGAGCAAATGTGCTAATTCAAGCTGGTGGTGGATGTAGATATGGATACTATGCTGAATTAGAAGAGAAAATTCTTAAAGATCTTGGATATGATTTTGAATTTTATAATTTAATAAGTGATAATCATGTCTCTTTAATTAAAGGGTATAAATTTTGTAAGAAGATGAACAGGAAAATTAATCCTTTTAAGTGTTTTTACTATTTTATTAATGCTTTTTTGATGGTTATTTTTCTTGATAAGATTGAAAGATATATTAGACTTAATATGGGATTTGAGGTACATAAAGGAGAATTTGAAAAATTAGAGCAGGAATATTTTGATAGTTTTAAAAATAATGGGATTATAAAAAATATTTGTCTTTATAAAGAATATAAGAAAAAATTTAAAAATATTGAAATTAATAAGGATATAAATCATTTGAAAGTCATGCTAGTGGGAGAATTGTATTCTTTGATCGATACAAATTCTTCTTGTCATATAGAAAGAAAATTAATAAAAATGGGAATAGAAGTGCATAGAGATACAGATCTTACTTATTTAATGATAACAAAGCGTTTTAAACTTCGAAGAATGATTAAAAGAGGCAAAAAATATATTAAGTATCATTTGGGAGCAGATGCTAGTGGTTCTGTCGTAAAAAGTTTGGAATCTTCTAAAAATGGATTCGATGGTATTTTACATCTTAAAAGTTTTGGCTGTACACCTGAGATATCAGCAATGAGTATTTTGTCGAAGATATCACAAAAGTATGGAATTCCGATTTTATACTTTAGTTTTGATGCTGAAGATAATGAAGTTTGTGTCGATACGAGGTTAGAAGCATTTTATGATATGATAAAAAGAAAAGGGAGAAAATGATTTTCTCTTTTTATGTTCGTTGTTATTTTTAATATAAACGAATAAAATTATTTTGTATATTAAAAAAATATGATATAATAGATATGAATAAGAAGGTGGATAGGTATGAGTATCGGTGTTTTTCTTTTACTTATTTGTATTTGTTTAGGAATTTTGTACATTGTACATAAGTATTTTGGAAAGGAACAATTTTATTTACTTGGCATTGTTTATACGATTTTGTCTTTTATAATGTCTTTTAAAATTGTTAATATTTTGGGAATAGATATTAATATGAGTGTAATATTTGGAAGTGGTGTGTTAGTTATTTTATACTATTTTGTTAGTAGATATAGTGATGTGGAATCAAGAAAGTTTGTATACACGATGATTATTAGTATATTAACATGTATTTTTGCCCTTTTACTTGCGGTATTTGTGGTACCTTCTATTTATGATAGTTACGTTTACTATCAAGGCTTAGTTTTAGAAAACTTAGCGATTGTCGTACTTTATCCGATTTCTTTTGCGGTTACATTATTTTTAAGTGAATACTGTTTTAGAGAACTGGAAAAAGAGAAAAGAAAAAAGATATTTAAAACAATTACTACAGTAGCGGGTATTATATTTATTGATACGGCAATATTTATTTATTTTAGTTATGCCTTTATAATTAGATTTGATGTAGCTATAAGAATTTTAGTTGATAATTATTTGATGAAGGTAATTATAATGTCACTTTATGTACTTATTGTAAATAAATTGTTTATGGTAAGGAAGGTGAAATAATGAATTATTTGTTTCTTATTGTTTTGACAATTATTGTTATGGGATTGATGGTATTATTTTATAAGTTCGGGAAAAAAGAAGGTTTATTTTTATATATTGGACTTATGTCGTCGGTACTTAGTACTATCTCTTACAAAACTGCTTCTTTATTTGAATTTGAAATGCAATTTGGAATACCTTTAATCGTAGCAATATTTATTTGCAGTAATGTTATTGTGCAGAGGTATGGTATCGATGAAACGAAAAGAATTATTAAGTGTTTTGCTTTTCCTTATATACTGATTACACTTCTTATTAGTCTTTCAACTTTAATTATTTCAAGTCAATATAATTTGGATAGTAATGTTATATATGATAATCTTTTTGGATATGATCTTGCAAATGTTAGAATATTTATTAGTACGCTATTATCGGTTGGTTTTATGCTTTGGTATAATACTAATATATATTATTATATAAGAAAGAGTAAGAATATATACCTTTTTAGTAATATCGTTTCAATACTAATTGTTCAGTTTATTGAAAGTATTGTTTTTGTACTTATTTCTTATGTTGGATCTTTTGCTTTTAATATTATGTTCGGTATGGCAGCAATGAGATATTTAATTAAGATTGGAATTGGACTTTTGGGCTTGATTCCAGTTACGGTAATTATGAAAATGAAAGTAGAGTAGGTGAATTATGAGAACGAGAAAGCAAGAATTAATAAGTGATGATTTAAAACCTTTTGTATGTGCTATTATAAAGGAATATAGAGAAAAGTATAATTATTCACTTGAAGATCTTTCGAGGGCTTTAAATTATAAGAAAAACAGGCAGACACTTCACAAATATGAAACAGGAAGCCTTAATATTCCGTATGAAATATTTTTTGATATAGCAAATATTTTTAATATTGATTCGGAAGTGTTTAAAGAAATACCTATGACTAAAGGGGAAAAAGAATTATTTGAAAAGAAAATGATTAGAAGTTACGTAAGTAATATGAATGGAAGCAGAAATATTACAGCACGTGGAGAAAAAATTATTAATACTTATAAAAATGCTTCTTATGAATCTGTTGGTAAAAATTGTGAATTATCGGTTAAACTTCTCGATGATTCGATGGCACCAGTTTATTTAAAGGGGGATAGAGTATACTTTCGGAAAAAAGATAGTTATAATAATGGCGATGATGTTGTTCTTGCGGTAAAAGGTAATGTTTTGTCAGTAAGAAGAATTTATAAGAGTCAAAAAGTTGTTGTTTTACAAGCGATGAATCCTAAATATCAAACAATAGTTGCAGGTGTTTTTTCTGACGATATGATATTAGGAAAAGTTGAAACTTTGTGTCGTGATATTAAATAAAAGTGAAATGGTTGTGTAATTGATGGAAGAAAACAAAAAATTGGAGCGAATTAGTAATTTTTTTAGATATGATATTAAAGTTAAAAACATTTTATATGATGTTGCTCCTAGAGAAGAATATAATTATAAAGATGGAATTATCGAATACGTAGATAAGCTCTATGAGGCTCTCGATGATTTATATTATTATATAATGGATATGACTTTATTTGCTAATCCTAGTGAAGTTGGTCATGTTGAAAAGTTATTTCCTGTGTATAAAAATTTACTTGGTGAATGCAAAGAGGACTTTGGTAAACTTACACAATTTTATGAAACGTGTTTTTCAAATCTTCGACCTGAAATTGTTCAGCTAGCTGGGACAGAATGTTTTGGTTACGGTGGATTTGGTGTATCACTTTCTAAGGCAATAACGGTTAATGAACTTCTTCATATTTTACATATGAATGTAGTTAATAATGATAGGCGCTTTAGTTCTATTCCTTCGATAAAGGAAAAGATAAATGATGAAGGATATTTAATATCTCTTCGAGGAAATAGTAATATAGTTGCGGATGCAATTTATGAAGCATATCCTTTAGAGATGTCAGCGGGTGTTACAGATATTTTGGGTCTTCCCAATGATAAAGTTTTAATGATGATAAGAGATTGAGGACATGCTTTGACTATTGAGATTAATAAAGGTAAAGGATCTTACTTAGTATCATATTTTATTCCTAAAATATGTAATGTTGCTATGGTAAATGATTTGAAAGGTGTTCAAAAAGTGACAGAAAATTCTAGAAACACTCGCGGATCGTTTACTACTACTTTAGATAAACTACCTGAAGAAGTTATATCTTTTATAAGTAAAGTTCCAATGGATAAGGATATGCCTCAATTTAAATATTACAAATAAAAAAACGCATCGAATGATGTGTTTTCAGACTGTTGACAAACTACATTTTTAGTAAAAACCAAAATTTGAAAATTCTAAAAGTGGAAGAGAAAGTTAAA